>CAUQEK010000008.1:0-26587 GCA_963517385.1 uncultured Candidatus Saccharibacteria bacterium
TGGTAATAGACCGAGGTTTGTTTGGCGGTAATGGTGATACCACGTTCGTGCTCCTGGTCACCAGAGTCCATAATGAGGGTTTGGCTCATCTCAGCCTGGTTATCACGGAAAGTATTAGATTGTTTCAATAGTGCATCCACTAGCGTCGTTTTACCGTGGTCAACGTGCGCGATGATTGCAACATTACGGATATTTTCTTTATTATTCATATTGCCCTTATTTTTTACTCTGAATATTATACCATATTTTGCTTGATTTTTTTAGAGGGTAGGCATATAATAAGAGAGTACTCTGGGTCGGTAGCTCAGCAGGTTAGAGCACGGGCCTTTTAAGCCCGGTGTCGAGGGTTCGAGTCCCTCCCGACTCACCACAGAGATTTTTTAAAAAGAGCCTTTCGGGGCTCTTTTTTGTTTTCGCCTATCTTCTAGATAATTTTTAAGCAAAAAAATACCCGCCTTAGATAAGACGGGACCCATAATAACTGGGATTTGAGCTCGCCTTATACAAGACGGGACCCACAGCAGGTGGGATTTGTTGGAGGGGTATCCGCAGCCTTCTGATGTCTAGAAGATTAGTTAAGCTGAGGCTGCAACTATGAAAATAAGTTGGGGGCCGAAAAGGATTAAACAGAAATAACGAAATAGCATGCACCAAAAGGAAAAATGCTAAAATATGCCTTAAATTTATAGAAAAGGTTAACTTCGGCCCCAACATGCCGCCAAGGTGGTGAACCTTATTTCTAACTAAAAGAAATGGCAATAACTTTTAGATTAGAAAGTCTCACGACGCGACACGCAGCGAGGTAGTAATGGTTGGTAAAACTGCATGTTTTGTTGCTTGTTCTTTTTAGAAAATTAAGAGGGGTTTTTCAAATCCTCGCTAAGGAAGTAGCAAAAACCTTGCCGCACAAAATATAATGCGTCTTTTCGCATACCCGATACGCTTAATATACTCAATCCACAAGATATCTGTGTTGCACGTCTATATTAACAAAATTCCTTAGATTTTGCAAGCATAAGCACAATAACAGGGGTTTATTTCTTTTTAGGGTCGACAATTTCCGCTTCTTCGATGTCATCTGGATTGGTTTCGGATTTTTTCGAACCGGAAAATTTGGAGACTAGATTATAACGATCGGTGAAATCTTGGACGTGTTTCTTCAGAACAATAATATTGATTAAATCCGAGAGGCCATAACCAATCATAATAAAACCGATTAGCGACAAGGCAATGGCGGAAGCATCAAATGGATAGACAATGATAGCGACGCCGGCAGTAAGCGATAGAAGGTTAGTGATGATAGATGTTATATAGGCGGATTTAGAAACGTTTTTTAGTTCCATAGTGTAGCCGATACGGGAAATGGCCGAAATCATAATCACCAGACCGATAGTCATCGGAATAAGACTGAGAATACCTGGGTAGAAGAGGAAGACGAGGCCAATGACAATGAGGAAGGCGCCGAGAAAATTACTAGAAAATAGACGAACAAAGCGCGAATAAACTCGGCTCATAATCATACTAAAACCGGCGAGCAGGAAGCCGGCGGCAAGGAGTAGACGCAAGAGATTGAGGGCAAATTCTGGAAGCAGAGCAAAAAAGAGACCGAACAATACCATGACTACGGTAGTGGAGATTGCGGTATTAAGATAGGCATTAATTTTATCTTGAATTTTCATATTAACTCCAGTGCGATTTAATTAATTATATTGTAGCATATTTAGAACATAAGGATTTTAGTGTAAAAAAGAACCCCGAAAGAATCGGGGTCTTTCGCATCAAAGATGCAAGATAAAGGACAAAACTAGTTTGCAGTCTGTCACGATTATGCGAGAGCCTTTTTCGGTTCCCTTGCGGCTTTAATTGCCCTGCTGACGCTATAATACACTGAATTTAGCACTTCGGCAGGTAAAAGATTATCCGTGACAATATATTCTGGTACCACCATAGTGTTAACCGACTCCATGAACTGATTGCGGAAGCCATCAAAAGTCAGATGATCACTCTGTAAGATGGACTTTTCGAACTTAGTACAGTCCACCCCAGCATTAATTGCGGTCTCTGCACGAGAAACCAAGGTCATGTCACTATCAGCATGCAAATAAAAGGACGCCGTAGGTCTAGGCAGCATGGCCTGATATTCTTTTAACACCGACTTGGGAACATAAGTAGAACGCGCATACTTCTTAGCTAATTCATAATACGGCTTGAATGAATCTAAAATTACATTTCCAAAATTACCATGCGCTAAGACGTAAAGCTCTTCCTTTGTTAAACTCTGACCATCCATGATCTTCCAACCTGCGCCTAATCGAGACTTCAGGCCTTTCGCCAATGTGGACTTTCCTACGTACGGCAGACCCTCTAAATAAATAAACATAACTTCCCCCTCCTGTTTCATTTTGAGTAATAAAAACTAGTTACAACATATATTATAACACAAAATGTCAAGAAACACAAAAAACAGGCCCTTAGCCTGAATTACTGGTGGACGATAGAGGATTTGAACCTCTGACCTCGTCTACGTCAAAGACGCGCTCTAGCCAACTGAGCTAATCGTCCAGCAAATTTATTATATGATATTTGAGCGAAGATTTCAACCATAATTTAATTTTAAAAAAAGACCCCCGAATGGAGGTCTTTTAGAATCAATCTTAGCGGCGATAGCCGGATTTCTTACCTTTCTTGAGGAAGACGACGGCGAGGAGAGAGAGGAAGGCGAAGACGGCAATGCCGGAAGCGAGGAAGTCTGAGGATGAAAGATTCATACCTGCGAAGACGGATCCACCAGTGTTAGGTACGGCTGGGGTTTTCTTGCCACCATTCTTACCTGGAGTAGCTGGTTTATCTTCTGGCTTAGCTGGTTCATCCTTACCAGTAAACTTGAAGTTTGCAAGTTCTGGTTTTTCGAGATCATCACCCGCACCGTTTAAGGCTACGACTTCGAGTGTGTAATCACCCTTATCCAATTTATTATTAATGTCTTCGGAATTGAGTTCGATAGTACCACCGTTAGTCATTGCGGTTGGATCAGTGATTTCGATTTCCTTATCACCAACTTTGTGGCCAGATTTATCTTTCAAGGTTACCTTAACTTTTGCGACGCCAGCAGCGTGGTCAATACGAAAACCGGTGTAACCACGTTCGTTAGTCTGAGTCTTCTCGACTGCTACTGGTACATAGTTAAACTCTACAGTATCAGCAGTTTCTGCTTTGCCGTCGACGGTAACCTTAATCGAAACCTTACCGAAGACACCATTAGTGAGAGCTTGCATGTCGAGAGGGATTTTCTTCGAACCGCTATTAGCTGCACCAGCATTACTTACGTCAACAGTTTCGTTAGCGATAGTGGTGGTAGTACCGTCTTTGTCGGTGAGTTTGATTTCGTATTCAATAGTTTTTGACTTGGTGAAATCAATATTGAGTGGTACTTGATTATCGAGAACCTTGCTATCTGAAGTAGGAGACTTGATAGCAACTGATTGACCGTTTGGAAGAACGGTGACCTGGACGGTTACTTCCGAAGAAGTAGCTTCCTGGGCGTAAGTTTGATTAGTGAGCGCCAGGCCGCCGAGTAGGGTCAAGCCTGCTATTCCTAATGCGCCGATGATTGATTTTTTATTCATTTTTCGCCTTTATTATTTTTATTTTTATCTGTGCCAGGGTCTAAATAATTAACTTAGACTTTTGAGCACGACGCTTTCTAAGTACGATGATAAACCATACCACAGCCGTTGTCAATAGCATAAACAGAATAATTAAAACAAAGATAGGTACAATTAAGACAATCTTGGTAGATTTTTCTTCTTTACCACCAGCCGAGATGGTAGAAGTAATACGGTAGATGCCAAAGGCTGGACTATCTTTCCATTCGAGATCAACATCACGGGTGGTATCTGGTAAGACATCGAAGCCCTTAGTGTCTTCAAAAATTGAACCGCCGAAAAGCTTTTCTACTTTCATGCTGACAGTGGCACGAAAGTCGGTATTACCGGTATTTTCGACCGTAGCAGAGGTGCGAATATTGCCAGAAACACGGAAACCGTCGAGATGGTATTTGGTGATTTTAGCTTCTTCCCTAGTTTCACCTTCAGTTTTACCGTAGAGAGTTAAGCCGACGCGGGAAACCGTCTTAATACCAGTGGAATTGAGGTCGTCTTTTGGGATGGCTTCGGCGAAGATGACGGCATATTGACCACCGGCTGGGACATCTTGAGGCACGGTGACACGATATTTCACAACCTTGGTCTCGTTTGGCTGCACAGAATAAGTAACATCAGAGACATATTTACCGGAAGCATCTTCAAAGGTTGTCCAGCGTGTAATCTGAGTACGTGAACTTTCCTTCGAGAAGTTTAGTTCATATTTTTCATTGGAAACGGAATATGGAGTAGCATAAACCTTAAAATCAAAGGGATCGGTACCGATATTAGAGACATTAAAGGTGAAGTCGGAAACATCGCCACCTTTGAGATAGACGGTGTTCTTCACTGGAGAGATTTGGATTTGAACTTTTGGTTTTTCAGATGGTTTTTCGTCGGCATAAGTAGCAGAGGTTTTTGCTAAACCGAAGAAGCCGGAGAGACCTAGCCCAAAGAGGGCTAGAGTCAAGACACGTTTAAAATTATTTTTCATCAAATACTCCTTTAGAAATCAGATTCGACGCGAGGTGCGGACTTGGTATTAGATTTTTTGTTCTCGTACTTCTTTGAAACAAGCCAGAAGATAACAGAGAGGATAAAGAGAACGAGTAAGACGATAAGCCAGATTGGACAAAGGATCACGAGTTTACGGGAAGTATTGTGGGCGCTACCGAAAGTAATATCTTGCTCGACCCAGAAGATACCGATACCTGGGGACTTTTCCCAAGTTTCTTTACTGAGACGCTTGGTATTAGGAAGAGTAGTGCGGTAAGTAGGGTTTTCTTCGTTAGTATAGACTTCTTCTTTAGAGAAGAATGGGAAGACACGAAGAATGTATTTGACATCCTCATCGGTGTTACCACAGTTTTCGACACGAGAGGTGCCGGAAATTGGTGGGTTGAAGAGGATAAATGGAAGATTATTTTCCAAAATCTTAGTACAGTGGTTAATTTTACCATCAATATGAGAGTAAATTAGCATACCGATACGGGTGACTTCGCGAATGGTATTAGATGAATTTTCGCTAGAAGCATTCTCCACCATAATAGAGGCATATTGGCCACCACCAGGAGCATTTTGTGGAACCTTCACAGTATATTCGATGGTAGTTTCCGAATTTGGATCGAGATGACCAGTGGTAGTACTAAAAGTAAACCAGTTAGAAATCTTGGTGTAATCCGATGATGCATCGAAAGTTGGGTCATAGTTTTCGTTACTGACGGAATATGGTGCAGCATAGACCTTAAAATCAAAGGCGTTGGTGCCGATATTCTGAACACGGAATGAGCCTTGTTTAGTTTCGCCTGGCTTTAACGTCCCGAGTTGTTGAGAAGCAGGAGAAACCTGCATATGATTGGCTAGACGTTCGGTACCATTATCTGCGTGGACTGGGCGGACGATGCCGAAGAAGAGCGGCAAGGCAACTGCCATACCGAAAATTAGACCTTTAAGTTTTTTCATTTACCTCCTAGTTATATGCTATTTATTATACACGAGCAAAAGCGTAATTCAATAAAAAATTAAGCTCTAGGTGCCCGGATTCTCTGAAACGGTGAGAACTACTACGTCACTATAATTACCTGGAATTTGAGTGCCGGTGGCGGCGACATGATAATTTATATTAGTAGTTTCGTCGATGACCTGCTTGGCAGTATTCAGGTTCTTAAAAATCGAGGCATCAGTGGCCGTGACAGCCTTATGCGTAATGGCGCCAACCGAGTAATTCCAACCAGCCTGAGAACCGTCGAGCGCTCCGTTTTTAGCTGGAATAGTACTAGTAGTAGTCGTATCATGAACAAGGTTGGTATTAGAATCCTTATCACGAATATTAATATTGTAACCAGTGACACTGTTCGTCTTCACGCGAATAGTATTAGTAAGATTCTTAACCTGACCCGGATTAATCGTATCTGCTACTGTACTAGCGCCAGACGTGATATTAAGAAAAGATGCGATGGTAACATTCACATCCAAGCTGTTCTTCTTTTCGATAGCAAAAGTGCTAAGTGGCAAGGCCATTAACCCACAGGCAGAAGCGACGCCAAGAACGCCTACCACCTTCCCAATCTGTTTCATATTTTTTCCTCTACTTATTTGTATCTAGTATAGTTTAGCATTACCAGAATGTCAAATAAAAATCAGCTCCTTTCCAGGAGCTGATTCATCAGTCAATACAGGGAAATTAGTTCTTGGTAACAGTGTAAACGATAACGTCTTCGTAGGTACCTTGGCGTTGTGCTGCACCTGGTTCGATGCGGTAGGTCATAGCAACCTGTTCAGTTGAAGGACCGGTAGTGTTCTTAACTACGAGAGCAGTTTCAGAATTCTTAACCATAGCAGTGTCAGCTACGAGATCACCACCCTTGAGGCTCCAAGAACCAGTACCAGAAGCGGCAGTTGGGATGAAGTCTACACCAGCGACAGAACCGGTGATACCAGCAGCGCGAAGAGAAGTGTCTTCATCTTTGTCTTTAACGGTGATTTTAAGACCAGCAGCGTTGTTAGTAGCAGCGGTAAGGTTAGAAGTGGCAGAACCAGCTTCACCTGGAGTTTTGTTACCAGCATCAGCGGTAGCGTTATCATTAGCGATAGAGATACCTTCTTGAACAGTAACCTTAACGGTGGTTTCAGAGTTGTTAGCAGCAAAGGTTGCTAGTGGAAGTGAAGCAACACCGAGTCCAGCTAAAACGCCGAAAGTTGCCATGATTTTTGCATATTTTGTCATAATATTTCCTTTATTAAATATTAACAGTTTTTTTGTTTTTTACTTGTATTGACCTTCAAGTTACTATTAATTTATCATGCTAATGCTTAGTCGTCAATAGATTTTACTGAAATTTAATTGAATTTAATTGTGGAAAACTTTTGAGGAAATTTTCGAGTGATTTACAGAGGTGAAAAAGCTTTTCGTGATGGGTGAGATCGCGATAATTTCGGTTAATTTCGAGCTGCAAAACTTCAATATTAGTATTTCCATGGACGGTCTTGGTAATGCCGCCGCCTTTGAACGGATTGTTTTCGGCGACTGGCGCAATTCCCTGATTTTTTAAAGCGGTTTTTAAGGATTCGATGGTTTGAGGCCTTACACTTACACCATCAAGCGAGCCAATTTCGATGGCAAAGTCATGATGCGAGGCGGCGCCATGAATATCCAGAACGAGTTGAATTTGATATTTATTTATTACTTCGAGAAGCTGATGCTTGTAATTCTCCATTTCTGGTTTATTCGGATCAATACCATCAGAATTCTCTTTGATCATGAGAAAGGCGCCGGTTTTTTGTGCAAGATATTTCACAATGGCCTTAGTGTAGCCTTCGCGCATTTTAAAATTGCCGTCTTCTTTAAGAAAATTTACGGTATGCGGAGCAGAAAGTAGAATCGGAATACTTCCCTGCTCAAAATGGATTAATTCTGGGGTATTATCACGCTCAAGTTGGAAGATTTGTCGCTGAAAATCGGAAAGTTCGGCCGGATCAACATGAAGAATTTGTTGCTGAGATTTGGAAAGCACGGCCGGATCGATAGTGTTCATGGTTATATAATAACAGAATGCTATAATAATAACTATGGAAGGCGAATTCATACAGCGCATTGTGCGCGAAGCCGAAGAATTGTTGTCACGAGATTTTACAGTTTACGCCAAGGGATCCGAGGGGGATTTGGTGACGGACGCAGATTATCTGGTGGAGAGATTTTTGATTGAAAAAATCCAGGCGGAATATCCGGATTTTGCGATTATTAGCGAAGAATTTAATGCGAATACCAAACTCTCGGATAATTGCTTCATTATCGATCCAATCGATGGGACGAAGAATTTTGCGAATGGTTTGCCGCTTTGGGGGATTCAGGTGGCCTGTCGTAAGAACGGGGAGACTATCGCAAGCGTGATTGATTTGCCGGCGTTGAAGGAATTTTATTTTGCCGATGAAAGTGGCGCTTATCTAAATGGGGAAAAAATTTCGGTGCGCGAAGTGTCAATCTTAAATGCGTTTTACGCGGTGATTGGCGGAGATGTAATCGAAGCGGCGACCAGAATGCAGAAATACGGTTCGACTCACCGCGTATTCGGGGCAGCCAGTGTGGCCTTCGCGTTTCTGGCGGCCGGAAGAATGCATGGGGTGAGTTTTCGAGCAGAAAACCCTTGGGACTTTGAATCAGGATTATTCTTAGCCAAGCAAGCCGGGGCGGTAGTGAAGAGCAAACCTGGTTTTCATGCGGCTGCGATGAATGAGGAGTTTCTTAGGATTCTTGAAGATATTAGATAAAAAATATACCCTCAACCGTAAAGGATGAGGGGATGGCGGGTATTCCCGAATATATTTATTTTATTTGATTTTATCTTTTATGACAATAATCCAGACTGGATTTTATTAGCCAATGCTTCACCTACACGAGTAATACATCCCACAACAAGTGCATTACCCATAAAGAATGCTCTCTTGGTATCAGATACACCATCTAGCCTAGTATGGTTATCTGGAAACATATCTAAACGCTCTAATTCGACTGGCGTTAATCTTCGATACTTGCCACTCTCAGTCACAACCACGTGCTTAAATCTTGAAGGACCAGATCCACCTTCTCCGGTAATAATAGTTCTAGATGGCGCATCGAGATTATCGGGAAATGTAACCGGACCTTCACTATAATGATATTTAAAACCAGTACTACTAGTTCTTTCCTCTTTCTTAGCTCCTTTTAAGTAAGTCCAGGTGGGGAGTTTTTCATCATCAATAAAGAAACTTTCCGGGACGTCTTTTTCGTCAAGCAGAATATCTCGAAGTAGAGTCCTTTTACCTTCATAAATTGGCGTAAAATCTGAAGTCCAGACTTCTCTATTTTTCACATATCCACAGTTTTTGAATGGTGAGATTTTTGGCTTTTCCTTAGAAAAATTCTCAGAGATTTCAGCGAGATCACCATCGATTTCGAAATGACTAATCATTCCTTTTAATTTTGAAGAGAAAGCTTCAGCCATAACTGAGTTATTTTCTAGGAAAGCTTGCCTATCTGAGTCATCAATTGAGGAATTTTTATAACCTACAATATAGGTTCTTTTTCTTCTTTGAGGAAAGCCATAGTCCGCAGCATTCACCACCTTCCATTCGATAATATACCCTAAGTCCGATAATGCAGCCAACATAACAGCAAAATCTTTTCCTCTCTGGGAGGCTGGTGATTTTAAAAGCCTATCGACATTTTCTAAAAATAGAAACCTTGGGGCCTTGTCGCCTTTTTTCTTCAAGATATTATAAATTGACCAAAACAAAACACCTTTTTTACCAGTGATTCCCTCGGAGTTTTTTAAAGTTCTAGCTACGCTATAATCCTGACACGGAAAACCACCGACTAACAGGTCGTGGTCCGGTATGATTGAAAAATTTTCATTAACCACCTTTTCAATATCTTCATTACAGAAATTCTCATTACCAAATCTAGCAGAATAAACCTCAGCAGCGTGCTGCCTGGTAGTCGATGGTTCCCATTGATTAGCCCAAATAGTTTCATACGACACACTGGAATTTTTGACAGCATCTAACCCGATTCTAAAACCTCCTACCCCCGCAAAGAGCTCAATAACACCTATCTTTTTCATAAAAAAATTATATCAGACCTTATGCTTTCGATCAAGAGTGTTTTTTAGTAGAATATAGATATGGAATATGATGCAAGCTCAGCACAATCTATCCTGGAATATTCTAAGAAACTACCGGGGCATTCTCTTGATGAATTAATAGATTTTACGGAGCTGGCAGAAAATCTTAAGAATAAAGGCAATTTAGGGACACTCGTCGAAGAATATTTTTTCAAGATTTATCCTGGCAATGAACAGGCTCCAGATTTTAAAAAAGCTGGAGTAGAACTAAAGACCACGGGTGTAATCCGAAAAAGCAATGGGAGTTACAAGGCAAAAGAACGTCTAGTATTATCGATGATCGATTATCTTGGTCTAGTAAACGAATCCTGGGAAGATAATAGTCTAATGAAAAAATGCAAACAAATGCTGATACTTTTCTATATCTATGACCGTGATTTACCAGCGATAAAACGTAAATTTGCATTCAGGCCACTACTGTGGGATTTTCCAAAGAATGATCTTGAAATTATCCGACAGGATTGGCAAACAATTGTAGATAAGATTAAGAATGGCCTGGCACATGAATTATCCGAAGGTGATACTTTTTACTTAGCCGCATGCAGAAAGGGCTCGGGTGGAAGCAAAGAAGCTCTGAGAAAACAGCCATTCTCCAGTGAACTTGCAAAATCACGTGCTTTTTCATTGAAGCCTTCTTATGTGAATAAGATGGTAGAGTTAGCCAGTACTAAAGAAGATAATCAGAGTGATTCATTATTCTCATCAGAGTATCAAGCCAGTGCTGGGTTCTCAAATATTGTTAAAATGAGACTTCATAAATTTATCGGCAAAACAATTAAAGAGCTTACTATAGAATTAGATTTTCATAATCTTAATAATGATAAATCCTATCGTAGGTCACTCGTGATTCGAATGCTTGGCGGAAAAACAAAACAACTAAAAGAATTAGTCGAAGCAGATATTGAACTAAAAGTAATCACGGTTAGGGATAAATTTAAACCCAAAGAAGATATGTCTTTTCCGTATTTTTCATATTTTGAAATATCAGAGCAGGAATGGGAGGATTCTGAATTTTTCAAGATATTGGAGCATAAATTTCTATTTGCGGTTTTTGAGGAAAAAGATGATGGCGAGATGATTTTTAGAGGTGCAAACTTCTGGAATATGCCATATCAAGATAAATTGGAGGCGCAAAAAGTCTGGGAAAAAACTAAATCCCAAATCATAGCAGGCCATGCGGAAGACCTGCCTAAAAAATCTGAGAGTAGAGTTGCCCATGTCAGGCCTCATGCAAAAAATGCCTCAGATACACTAGATACTCCTCAAGGTATTCAATTAGTCAAGAAATGTTTCTGGTTAAACTCTAGCTATATTCAATCCCAATTACGACAAATTTTCAAAAGTTAAATTAAGATAATTAGCTTAATGGGCTTTTATCTTACAAATCTCAAATGTGCTATAATTAACAGAGAAGAAACTATAAATTTAAGGAGTATTGATTTTGAATTTGAAGATTGGAATTGTGGGGCTACCGAATGTAGGAAAATCAACGCTTTTTAATGCCTTAACTAATGCGCACGCTTTGGCGGCGAATTATCCTTTTGCCACGATTGAACCAAATGTAGGGATTGTGCCAGTGCCAGATAATCGCCTCGATGTTTTGGCCAAAATGTATGAAACCGAAAAAGTGATTCCGGCCACCGTGGAGTTTGTCGATATTGCGGGGCTAGTCGAAGGGGCCTCGAAAGGTGAAGGCCTGGGCAATAAATTCCTCGCTCATATCCGTGAATGCCAGATTATCTGCCACGTGGTACGCGTCTTTAAGAACGACGATATTTTGCACGTCTCGAAAGATTCGAACACGGCTGCGGAAGTGAACCCGAAGCAAGATATTGAAATTATTCAAACCGAGCTGGAATTAGCCGACCTCGAAACTCGCGAAAAAGTGGAAGCGAAGCGCAAGAAAAATAAGGAACAGGAAGAAAAAATTCCATACCTTACCGAGAAGCCAGTGATTTACATGTTCAATGTGGACGAAAGTGAATTAACTAACGAAGAGCTGAAAAATGAGATGCGTGCGCTAGTGGCACCAAATCAAGCAGTTTTCGTCAATGCAAAACTCGAAGAAGAAATGGTGGGGATGACCTTGGCGGAGAAGAAAGATTTTCTCAGTAGCTATGGGGTGAACCATGACGCGCTTTCGGAATTAATCATTGCGGCTTATGACACGCTGGGTTTACAATCTTTCCTGACGGCTGGCAAAAAAGAGGTGCGAGCTTGGACCATCAAAAAGGGTGCGACTGCACCAGAGGCGGCTGGTACGATTCATACCGATTTTCAGAGAGGCTTCATCGCAGCCAGTGTAATGAAATATGATGACCTAGTGGCGCTGGGTAGCGAGCAAACAGTGAAAGCTGCCGGAAAACTCGCCACCGTCGGTAAGACTTACGTGATGGAAGACGGCGACATCGTAGAATTTCGCTTCAATGTCAGTAAATAATCTCTAAAGTCCATTTTGTAGTAAAAAACAAAACAGCTGCCAAAGAGGTGCGGAGATTTCAAGAATGCAAAAAATATATTTGGAGCTAAGCCATGATTTTAGGAATTGACGAAGTGGGGCGCGGACCATATGCGGGGCCACTAGTGATTGGCGCCTGTATTTTGGGTGACTGGCAAAATTCCGAGAATGCAGAATGGATCGAGAAGCTAACTGATTCGAAAAAATTATCCGCTAAGCGTCGCGAAGAACTCTATGTTTTAATTAAAGAAAAGGCTTTGGCGGCGGCGACCGGCTGGGTGAGCAGTGCGGAAATTGACGAGATAGGACTGAGTGAAGCCTTGAGACTCGCGACCAGGCGAGCAGTGGAGCAAATTCAAAAGACCGAGGTTCCCTTTTCCGAAATTATCATCGATGGTACGATGAATTTTTTGGCGGGGACGAAGCTGGAAAAATATGTCTCGACTCTGAAGAAAGGCGATTTTCTAGTGAAAGAAATTTCAGCCGCCAGCATCCTCGCGAAAGTGGAACGCGACAAATATATGGCGGAATTAGACGCGGTTTATCCAGAATATGGCTTCGGCAAGCATGTCGGCTATGGCACGGCGGCACACCAAAAAGCGATGGAAGAATTTGGTCTCACCCCAGAACATCGCCGCAGTTTTCGCCCGGTTCGAGAAATTGCCGAAAATAAAATTACCACCAAACAACTGGGCGACCAGGATGGGCAGATGATCGCAAACAAAATTACCAGCAAGCAGCTAGGTGACCGAGGCGAACAGGTGGTAGTGGACTATCTGGTGACGGCGGGTCATGAAATTGTCGCGAGAAATTATAAAACCAAGTTATTTGAGGTGGATATTGTTTCCAGGAAGGATAGAGCGCTTTACTTCACCGAGGTAAAATACCGTGGTAGTAATGATTTTGGCGCGGGGTTAGATTTCATCGATAAGAAAAAGCAAGAGAAAATGCGTCTGGCGGTAGCAGGATTCCTAGCGACACATCCGGAGTATGCCGACCTTACACCGATTTTAGCGGTGGCGGCGGTCGAAAAAGATTTTAAGCTGGAAGAGTGGTTCGAGCTGGACGAATAAATCAAAAAACAATCCCTTACGGGATTGTTTTCATTTTAGGCTTCAGTAGCTTCAGTGGTTTCTGCAGCAGCTTCGACAACTTCTTCTTTCAAAGTGTTGACAGCGGCACGGTCAAAGTCGCGAGCGACGAGACGAGCAGACTTACCTGAGCGGTGGCGGAGGTAAGAGAGGTAGTTACGGCGAACCTTAGCACGCTTGACTACTTCAATTTTTTCTACCAATGGGCTGTGAAGAAGGAAAGATTTTTCAACACCGATACCAGAGGCGATCTTACGCACAACGATACGAGCAGTGTGAGATTCTTTACGATCAACACGGATTACAACACCTTCGAAAACCTGAAAACGGAACTTGTCGCCTTCTTTGATTTTCTGGGTAACCTTTACAGTATCACCAGAGCGAACATCGACAACAGCTTTCTTTTTCTGAGCGTCAGCAATATTTTTCAAGATTTGAAAACTCATATTTTACCTTTATTATTTAGAAACTTGGTTTATTTTAACATAGTTTTAGAGAAAATGGAAGAGGTCAGAGCTGACACTGATACTTAGTAGCATCGGTCGGCTCGTAGGTGTCTAAGGTGAGAATAGCATCTTGGAGATTTTTTGGCAAATTATCACATTTTTCTTTTGATTCCGTGGCAAATGGTGCGACGTACTTCCAAGAACCACCAGGCAGGTCACGCTCGTAAATATCCGTCGAGACCGCACCAGAATAAATCGTACGATTCGGGTTAAGCGGGTTTGGATCGTTTGGATTATTTTCGGTTTTCACACGACTAAGTTTGGCATAAACCTTGGTGCCATCGGAATTTGTGACAATACGGCCACCGGTAATAGTGTAGTTATCGCCAACCGTGGTGACGAGTTGATTAAAATTAATATTTAAATCATTCCATTTGACGATTTGTGGCTTACGATCGGACGGAGTTTTCTCGTTTTTATCGCCGGTATCGGAGCCATCAGACTTTGGATCAGAACTTACCACCTTGGTTTTAGTGGCGGATTCATACTGCGCGATAATTTCATCACTATGTTTCAAGTCGTTTTGAAAATTCGTGATGAGTTTGGAATTTTTGGCATTACTGGCACCCATGGCGATAAAAGCATAGAGCGAAAGGCCAGCGAAGAAGACGGCTAAAATCGAAGCAACGAGAGCGATGGGTTCGGCGTTATTCTTTTTCTTTTCCCGTAACTCACTAGAATTATCGATGCTTTCCAGTAGTTCTGGTGGAGTACCATAAGGGGTGGTAGGCTCAACAAAATCACTTTCTGGAGCAGGCGTTTCTTCTGGAGTATCTGGTACGAAAGGACGAGAAAAGATATCATCCGACTCGGTCTGAACTGGGATTTTCGTTGCTTCAGGATTTGATTCTGGAGTAATCCCCTGGTGATTGTTAAATAGATCTGAATTATCTGACATAGCTTTCCTTAAATTACACGCGAGACTTCATCGAGAGTGGTTTCTCCACGAAGACAGGCGAAAATACCTTTTTGTTCAAGAGTGATAAGACCGGCTTTTTGGGCGGTTTTTTCGATGAGGTCGGTGTTAATGTCCTCGACATCACCGCGAATGAATTTTTGCACCTCTTCAGTGACGATTAATTGTTCCATAATTACCTTGCGGCCGCTGTAACCAAAGGGGTCTTCGATACCAGATGGAACTGCCTGGTAAAGCGTGAAGTTATTTGGATCAAAAGTGAAGCCGAGTTGCTGATTAATCACTTCGTCCGAAAGATTCGAGAGAACATTCAAAACATATTTGCGAGTAGCTTCATCTGGTTGATAGGATTTCTTGTTTTCGGAAAGCACACGCACTAGACGCTGCGCCATTACCATACGAATTGAGCTCGAGAAAATTGGATTGGTGCCAATGAGGTCGATCATACGGGAAAAAGCAGCCGCGGTAGAATTGGCATGGAAGGAACTTAGAACTAAGTGACCAGTAATCGAAGCCTGAATCGCCGTCTTCGCAGTATCGGCATCGCGAATCTCGCCCACCATCACGACGTCCGGGTCGAGACGCAGAATACTACGGAGACCGTCCGCGAAAGAACCACCCTTGGTAGTATTGACCGGGATTTGCGAAACACCAGAGATGCCATATTCGATCGGATCCTCGAGAGTAATAATCTTGCGATCGGTACTATTTAGGGCATTGAGCATAGAATAAAGCGTGGTGGATTTACCAGAACCAGTCGGACCGACCATGAGGACGAGACCGCGCGGATGCGAAACCACATCATGGATGGCGGTAAGTTCAGATTCGGAAAGACCCAGAAGATCGAGATTGAGCAAGGATTCATCGAAGTTGAAGAGACGAAGCACGGCGTCCTGACCATACATAGTTGGCACGGTTTCGACACGAATGTTTAGAAGATGCGAAGAGCCGTCACGGAAAATATCTTTCTGCATGTGGCCGGATTGCGGGGTGGTAGCCGCGGAAGAAACCCCGGCACGCGAACCCAGTTCCCCCATAAAAACACGATAGCGGTCACGCTCGATATTGGCCACTGGATGCAAAATACCGTCGACACGCATACGAATGCGAATATTGTCACGCAGATTTTCGATATGAATATCGGAAGCCCCGAGCTTGTCCGCCTGATCGAGCAAGAAATCGAAGACCTTGTCAGTACCGACGGAGTTTAAGGTCCGGGAGACCGAAGCGATAGTCTCAGAGTCACCTTCGCTGGCGATTTTAATATCATCATAATGCACTTCTTTCGGTGGATCGTAGCGCAACATCATGGCCTGATAGCCACTATTCGAAATCAAGAAGAAATCGACGCCGTCACCATTAACATTAAAGCGATCAGTGAGATCCTTAATCGTACTACGTGGAGTCTGAGAGGTGACAAGGAATTGATAGGGTTCCCCGGCGCCACCTTTTTGCAGAGGCAGAACATAGTCGCTATGCATTTTGGCAATATCAATTAGGCCGAACACCAGAGGTAGACGCTCTTCGAGTGGGCGCATATCGAGGTATGGGATATTAAGGGTCAGCGAACGGCGAGAGGTGGCCTCTTCCTCATTTTCACGCCTGGCTGCCTGGATTTGTGCTTCATTCATTTGCTTAATTATAACATAAGCAAGTTCAAATTTTAGGTAGATTAACAGATTAGACAAGGCGAAAAAAATAAGTTATAATATATTTGTCTTGTTTGACAAGAGTAACTTACAATTGACGGTTTTTCAAAGGAGGGGAACATGAAAAAGAAAGATGCTGACCTGGTGGATTTTAATGCCGACCTAAACAAGCTCATCAATTACGCAAAAGAAATGGTGAACCGAATGCAGGCTTTTGTCTACTACACGGATGGCTTACAGCAAAAACTAAGAGTACTAGATGATAATTATCGTTCGGCGCTGCACATGAAGGACGTTTATGAACCGGATGAATTAAAAGCTTATGAAGAACTCAGCCGCTACATGCAGATAATTTACTATACGGTGCCACGCTTGAAGCAATACCTTAGTAAAGCGAAGGATTCGATCAATTTCATCAACCAAGTAGTACGACCTGATCATTTTTTAAATTATTGGATCTTAATCGGTGAAGACTTGACAGCTGCGGTGAAACTATTTCTGGATTACGACCAGTTTTTGGCGAAGGCGCTGAATATTGAGTTAATTCATAATGCAGTACTGGTTTATTCTTCCAAGTTGGCACAGCGTGAAGGCGAAATTATTGATGCGGAGACTGAGCGAGAGTGGGTTGATATAAGTATCAATTCCCTAACCCAGGCGTATACGGCTTTTTCGGAATTAGTAAATTATTTTATGGATTTTCAGAGGGTAAATATCAAATATCAGCCGTCGGAATCGAAAATTCTCAGCACCTCGCCGTTTTCAATTAAGCTGGGTGGACATTGGGACGTGATTATAAATGAATCAAAAGTGCCGCCAGTGAAGACTTGCGATACTTATGTGGCGCAGCCGAAAATTAATAAACAACGGAGTATGATTCGCAATCTGAAGGATTATTACCAGGAGCAATTTCTCACACGCGAAATGCAGATGAAGATGATCGATCTGATGGATGCGGAGCGATGTTTCAAATTTGATATTAAGATGGTTTGGATTATCACTAGCGTCAAAGATGCGGTCGACGAGACCTTGCAAGAGGCTGATACGATGGGGGCGTTTCTGGCGATTGGCGAATTAGTTTCCGAGATTGCCGCAAGCATCGGGCGCAAGAGCGAGTTGCCATTAATTCTAGAATTTAAGCAAAATTTTAATAAGCAACCAAGTTAAAGTGACCTGAAAATCTAAAAATTTATGATTGGCTATAGCTCTGGATTCCGACCGAAAATTCAAAAAATACCATGATTAATTCAAGTTCTGAAAAATTTGTCAAAAAGGGACGCTTCTCGCGTCTCTTTTTTCTGAAAATATGCTATAATCTATAAAATATTTTACTAATTCTGCATGGAGAAAATATGGCAGTTAAAAAGAAAAAGATTGTGATTTCTAAATTGAATCGTAATAACAATCACAAGCACAGCGAAAAGCGCAAGCACAACAAATAAGAAAATAACCTCTGATGAGGTTATTTTTTCTGGCTGGTACGAGGACAAAATGTTGTAACCTAAACAAGAAGAGACTGTCGGAGTTTTAAAAACTTCTTAAGGCTTAATCAAAAAACTACATTAATCTAGATAGGGCTTGTCGCTAAAATATTCTCGAAGATCCTGGCAAGGTCCGCCTTGGATGGTTTCGCCGTTATCGGCAAAATCATCACCACAAGTAAGTTCGCCATCGTCGAGGTCGCAGCTATTGAGGCCATATTCATTGAGATCGCAGACTGCGGCGGACGCAGTGGGGCCTGGGTCAAAAGTGGAATCATCGTAATCCGAATCATAGAGTACTTCAGATTTTCTGATTTGTGAGGCGTAATCTGAGTCTAGTTGCATATCGTTGCTCTGTATGGCGTGATCGGATTCTAATTCAGCGTCGCTAATCTGCGAAACATAATCGGCGAATTTTTGATTTTCTTCGTTCATTACTTTCATTATAACCTAGATTTTCTGGGTATGGCGGAAATAAAAAAGAACCAGGTAGTTCGTTTTTTGTCGATTTTATGAAAGAAAAAAAAGAGCCGACCAGCTCGATTTAACTTGGTACACCCGGGGGGATTCGAACCCACGACCCTCTGTTCCGAAGACAGATGCTCTAATCCACTGAGCTACGGGTGCAAGTGAGGACAAATATAATAAATAAATTTATTATTTTTCGACGACCGCCGCATCCGAACCGCCGTAGGTGGTACGGGTGCAAACGAAGAGAAATATAATTAATGTACTCATTTCCCTCTCTTTAATTTTACCATAGAACAAAAAATACGCCGAGAAATTCTCGGCGTATCATGTTTTCAAAGGGCAATTAATAGATTGGTTAATTGCTTAAGGTTAGAATTTGAAGTAAGATCCGGAAGCTTAGAAACTTCCTTGAAGGCGGCTGCGATATGTCCTAACGGAATATATTTAATTTTGCAGCCAGAGAAAAATTGTTCATTTTCAAGCTCTTGATTTTGCAATTCTTCGGCATCCTCGATAAGGCTGCCATCGGTTTCATAATTTAAAAATTCTTGATATCTTTGCTCGGCGAGCAGCATGCGCTTATTCTTGAGGTCGTTCTGAAAAGCCTCCACCAATACATGGTCGATTTTCTCAATCTGATTGCAAAATTCATTAACCAGACTCCAGAATTCCTGGCGGCGCTCTTCGGTACTTCTAACATATTTCAGGAACATCGGTTGACGAATCAAGCAGTCGATGTTCGAATAAATACCATTGAAGCGCTTCCAACTTTTGCTGTAACAATCGATCACGTCCTTCAGTCTGCGAATATTACCGGTGTCAATCCAGCGGCGTTTGAAAAATTGGCAAGATTCGGTCGTGAGCGTAATGTAACTAATGTCGCTTACGATTTGCTCGGACAGGTGGAAGAGTTGATTTTGGTCGAGAATAGTTTTCTGACCGTCGGCTTCGGCTTTCTTCCTCTGATTTTCAATAATTTTCTTCCAGCGGGCATCTGTTATATCATTTATTTTTTCGCGATTAACATTGAAGTCGTTGATATACAGTTCGATGCTTTTTAGTACGTTCTTATGTTCGAGAAAAATTTTCTCCACGTACTCCAGTGTGTTACAAAGTGATCCGGCCATTAAGGTAATTCCTTGGTCCATGTTTTCCCTCCTTTGAAAAAATGTAAAGGTTCCATCTACGAACGTATAGAAAAATTATGCTACAATTCGCAGTGAGGATATTATAGTACATTTTGCAGGAAAAATGAAGAGGTGGAGGGGTGGATTTGCATTTTTCGATACAAACTCCTTAGCTCCGTAGGCATCAAGTAGAGCCCCCTTCCTGATAATTCAAAGAAGAAGAGCGAAATTTTATTTTTCCACTGAGCCAGAGCGATATGTGAGACAAAAATTCTTATTTTCCTACTGGACGAATTGCGCAAAAAATGATAAAATAACGAATGAGTCGGGCCGGTAGCTCAGCTGGTTAGAGCACGAGCCTCTTAAGCTTGGTGTCGTGGGTTCGAGTCCCACCCGGCTCACCATCAAAGGAATCTGTAAAAAACTCGTATTCAGATAATGAAATTATATGGTGATTTACATATGTAAATCACCTTTTTTATGTATCAATTTTGAGATTTGAAACCATATTTCACACCAAATATCTTTTTCGGAGAGATTTTCTTTTTTAAACCCACTAATTAGTGGGTTTAACGAGTTCATAAATTCCTCCACTATAATGCGAATCTTTTTCGGGATTCTTATTTTTGGCTTTAATTTATTTGATTCTTTTGTCTATATTCACAATATTATTTTACTAATCCGCCATATCCTTTTTAAGCTTGTCTTTATCTTTAACAGCCTTTGGCGATTCTCTGTCAAGCTCGTTATGTTTTTTGGTAAGGCCGTCGATCTTGTGTTATTTGTTAGTTTTCTGGCCGAATAACTCATACTTCTCGATACTTAGTTACTATTTCTTCTCGTTAGTGTATTCGGTTAAATCGTCGACAAACTCGTAAAGTCGTATTTAATGATGATTCGACAGTATTCCTCATTGTGGATGATTGATAAGAAAATACTAGAACTCTCGCCACTCGTCATACCCACAAACCGGCTTCATTATGACTATTTGCTTGAATTGACAATCACCCGGGTCTAAAATGAATTCGCCGGATTTATATTTCTGTCCTGCCATTTTATAGACATCGTCGGTACTACTGGCTTCGATTTTAAAGTCTTTCGTAACGGCTTCCTCCATAGTAATAGTATATTCCATAATCGGACCTTATGATCTTTTTTGATAAAAGTCCACAATAATCCGCCGTTTAGCATTAAAAACTCACCCATATTTTATTCGCAATGGCTTTCAAAAACCAGACTGTAGTTGCGAAGATGATATTCATTAACTATTTATTAAAATGTTTCATTAAGGCTACCTCCTAATAACTAGATCTACCAGATTAACTCAAAGCGAAGGCCTATGAATAATAATATTTACCAATAAAAAATGTGGCTATTAAACTAGTTACTTTTTTCTTTGGAAATGTATTTCCTCATAAGATCAATTGACTCACGGAGCTCTTGATTAGTGTAATGCTCATTATATTCATTGTCTGAATGATGAATCTGATGCCTGATGTATTTTGAGAGTCCGATTTTCCTTACTGGCATTGGCTCTCCGGTATATTTGTTTTTTTCAATATAATCTTTCTGTCTAATAGTATTTAGGTATCCGCCTATAAGTTCTTTTGATTCTAAATGTGAATATAATTCATCATGATAAGCGGACGTGGGGTTATCGAAAGCAATATAGTCTATCTCATTTAATGATTTGTAGCATAGTTGATCTGGCTCAATTGAGGTGATTTTTTTCTTTTTATCACCAGAAAGCATGATTATATTCTCAAAATCTAGTTGCATCAATATATCGCCACTATGCGTAGTTAGTATTACTTGCTTATTTCTATCTTTCGAAATCTCTTTAAATGCCGTTATTAGTATTCTTTGATTATCAGAATGCTGCGATGTTTCTGGTTCTTCAAATCCATAAATTATGTCATTATTATCGCCTCTATCGCTATTCTTTCTATCGGCCTCAGCCATAAAGAAGCTCAGCAGAATTAATCTACGTACTCCGCTCCCTCGTTTATTGATTGGTATTTCGTCTCCAGTAATGGAAACGCTCTTAAATACTTCCGCCCATTTCAGATCAGTTGATTCTGGTATCTCAGGCTTTAATATATTTGCAATAGCCGGATCTATCCTTTTTAGCTTATTGACGGTTGCATCAGCTACTTTTTTAAGTTCCGTACGAACTTTTTCTGAAATATCTTCTAACTCTTTTTGCAGCTCTTCATTCCTTAGAATACGTTTAGTAGCTTCTTTTAGAGGATCTTGTACCTCGGCGTCGCCATCCTTATTTTGTCGGTCGGATTGAAATAGTACAAAAGTTGGGAGAATCTTATATATTCCACTCCAAATCTTCTTAGCATCTTCCTTATCTACTGGAATATCGCAAGTCTTTAGTTTTAGGTCTTTTGAAAAATAGTTCCAAATAGATTTTCTGATAATATTACTTGTGGCTTTATTATCACACTCTATATTAAAGTTTTGCAATATTTTTCTAAGATCAGTAATTTTATTAGTTAACAGATTAGAGCAGTTTTCATTGCTTGGATGTTCTGCGACTATATATGTGGCTTTTAATTTTCCATTTTCAGAATAGGTCTTTTTTATTTCCAGTCTTTTATTGATATTTAGTAAATACTCAGATTCCAATGTAGTACATGCGTCAGAGTCAATCACTATTTCTTTTGGCAAATCCGAGAACTCAACCGAAATACTAAAAGTATCTTCACCGCCGATTCGGGCATCAAAATTTAAGTCTTCATTGTCCGGTTTTATACACCCTTTTCCATCGTTAAAGAAAATATCTAGCGCCTCAAGAATTGTTGACTTTCCGATATCATTTTTACCAACAATAACAGTTAAATCATTAAAGTCTATTTGAGTCTCTTCATGGTAACCCCTAAAATTTTTTAGCTTAGCTGAGTATATGCGCATAAATTTTCCTTAAGTGGCGTTAAAAGGATATTATTAATAGTCCTGCATGTAAAATAGCTTAGTACGGTTGCAGTATGTACGCCTTAGCTATATTATACCATCGGCAGTATTTTTATTACTTCATAAAATAATTACATTATTTTGGTTTAGAGTTATATTTACTACAGCGATTCTCAAAAGTTCATATCTCTTCATCCATATATATCCCCACAACTTCATCGCATTAACATGAAATATTCTTTCTTGAGCACAACCTTGATTTTAATTGTGTATTCTGGGTATTCCAAACACTAACCTACGACGACATAAGGCCAAATAAGCACGTTTAAGCGCCACCCACCAATTTAAAATCTTATTGGCGTCACGTAAGTTTATTTACTTGCGATTAAAAGCACTCGAGAGACATATTAGACTACAAATAGAGTATCTATTACTAGGAAATATTATCAATATTAAAACACCCAATATTATTATAAAATTTCTTCAAAAAATATATCATAACAATCAGTTAGTCACTAGAATGCTTCATAACTATCACCCTATCTCGCTTTACCTCAAGATTTCTTTTATTATCTCGTGAATATTACCCATAGATAAACAGTTATGTACTATATTAATAAACTTTTCTATTAGCTTCTACTAATCGATTCTTTATTTCCACAGACGGTCGTCTCCATATTTATATTTTCTAATGTTTTAATATTTATTTCAGTCTTATTTAATAAGGACAGGAATTAATTTGGTGGGGAGAGTGGCTTTGTTCAGTCCTACCGCTATTTTTTCTTAGCTGCTATTTGCGACAGATCTTATTAGCCTATTTCTTTTATAATACGATTTGTCTCATTTAAAATCGTAATAATTTTACCGTAATGATTGATATCGCCGAATGTAATGGTTCGACCTTTTCTATCCTTGAGCCATTTTTGCGCAGGTTGATATCCGCCGATAAAGGAGCTCCATGCTAACTCGGAAACATTGTCGAAATATTGAGAATTATTTATCCAGACTTTTCCATTTTCGTAGACAAGTTTAGTAATATTATTATCTCCATTTTCTGGGAATGTTGCAGTTGGCTTTATATCTCCTCGCATAAGGTGAAGTTCGCGTAAGGATTCACCCAGTTTTGCGATGCGCCAAAAATCTTTCCAACTACTTGGGCGTGGCACTCTCGGAAAATCAGTTTTTAGAAATTCTTTGAATTTTTTGCGATAGCTAGGAGAATGTAATGAACCGTAGATATAATCAAATATATCCTCCGGGTAAACTTTTGTGTCGCCATCAGGCTCTTCGACGTCCGAAAATAATTCCATCAATTTGTTCTGGTTGAAGTTTGCGAGCATAGAGCCCTCTTCGAGTACGAAAAGAGGAGCAGATTGACCAGCAAAACCGGCCGTACCGAGCATTGCATGCTCCGGCATCGCGTCTACCACCATGGATTCATCGGTTACTGAACGTTCATATACAATGCCGAGCTGATTATGGCTATCATTATTTACCCAGAGTGGAGCGCTGCTTTCTATGCCCTGCATTCCTGGCCTAGACCATCCCCTTGATTCAGAAATACAGTCTACTACGAATACTGGCGCAGAATCATCTTGATTAAGCCCACGTTTAAATATCATAGCGATCCTCCTCGGCGTGTGTGTGTGGCTCGCTATGCTCGCCTAGGAAGTTACGCATTACTTTTTCTCTTGGACGTTCTACAACTGCTGGGTCGTAGTAGACCTTTCGTTTATCAAATGGCCGATATACTATATCTTGTATACGAGTCGAGTCTACTTCGGTTTTACGTAGACGTTCAGCTATTTTCCCTTCGCCATGAATTTTATATTCTTTGATTTTTTGAAAAAGATTGTCGGCGTTTTCATCAATTAATACATCATCTTTCCCAGTAACTATCCCTACTGAATTAATCGGCATCAACTCATTGATTGAAATACCACGCTCATACTCGTCTTTTCCTTTAGTGTCTTTCTTGCAAAAATAGTATTTATTAATGTCGAGTTTAATTGGTGAATAATTAATCGTAGAGGATCTTAATGCGTCAAATTTTTGTTCCCTCGTACCGAACTTACTAGCATATAATACTTTTGCGTCAGAACTTGAATTAGATGTTTTGACTGCAATTATAATCGATACACCTTGCTGAATGGTATCAAAAATATTTTCGTCTATACTTCCGTCTGGTGCCTTTTCTTTTTTACGCACATTACCGTGTAAATCTAATATGTAGATTTTATTGAAAGTCTTAGCTAAATGCCAGCGCATTCCTCTAAAAGTCGGATTATCTAAGTAGCCATGATTTGTAATCATCGCAACCACACCTTTACCGTTCTTAGAAATCATATCTTCAGCAAAAGAGATAAATTTTACATAGTCGTCGTTTAGCCATTTCGGGTTCCGTTCGTTTAATTTTTGATGGCCGCCTGGCTCAAATTTATATTTATCAATAAGACTCAAAGCATATCTATTCTTATTCATACTCTCTCCAGAGTATGGCGGGTTTCCGATAACCACCATAACCGGTAGACCGTTTTTAATCTCAGATGCATAGTTCGATTCTTCGGTAACTACCTTTTGTAGACCGAATGCAAAAAGAGGAAGTTCTTTTTCTTCACCCTCTGTAAGTGTATTTGTGAGAAAAATACGTAAACGGTCATTAAGGTTTTTGGCACCAAGTTCAGAAAGTGTCATACCTAGCTTTAGATGAGCAATCGTATATGGCGTCATCATGAGCTCGAAGCCATTCAATCTAGGCAAAATATTTTCATTCACATATAATGGCCAGGCGCCAGCATTAGTTTTGAAGTTATTATCATAAATATACCGAACAGTTTCATTCAAAAATGTAGCAGTTCCTACGGCCGGATCTAGAATCTGAACTTTTGGAATAGTGTCAATGCGCTTATAATACATTTTCTTTCCGGAGCCTTTAGAATACGGGTCTACATCATGAGCGTATTCTACTTTCTCATTACTTGCTATTCCTTCCGAGATACCAAAATCTTCTTTAAGAACTTTATCTACCATTGAAATAATATATCTAGCAACTGGAATAGGAGTGTAATATGCCCCCATCTTTTTTCTTAACTCTGCATCGTAAGCCGCCAAAAAATCTTCATAGAAATGGATAATTGGATCTTTTGCTTCATCTTTGGCGTCTTCAGTGATATGTAGATGACGATGCACGATATCTTTAATATCGGATACTGCAAAAATATCGCAAAGCTCATCGACGATATAGCTAAGACTCTTATTGAAATTTACCCCTGCGATATGGTCGAAGAATTCACGCAGGAATGGATTAGTGTCAGGAATAAGTTCGCGCGCCTCCATACGAGAAAAATCTTTGGGTGAATCATCGTTATATCTAGCAACGAAAAGACCATAGACAAGTGTCTGCGCATACATATCAGCAAATGCTTCGCGCTTCAAATCCGATACTAGTAATTGTCGCATCAATTCATAGATTGCTTCAATATCTTCATCGCGACGCACTATATTATTGTCCACATTTTGGTTAATAATCACTTCGACTTGATTACGAATACGACGCGATTTACCCCCCATAATTTCTGCCAATCTTATGCCACTCCTAATTTTTTCTGGAGTCAATTCAAAGAACGCATTTATTTCATCTGCAAGCCTACCGTAGTTTTCTTTATAGATGGCAGTTATTTTCTTTTCTTTTGAACTATATTCACCAATTTTTATTTCAAAATATTTTTCACCATTTCTAAAGAAACGCCAATCGAGATTATTCGTAAGAATTATATTATCGTACCCCTTGTAGCGGTCCATCTGATCCGTTCTTTCAATATCATTGAGATTTTTATTGATATCTTTCATTTCAGCATAACCACGAATGATTTCTCGGTTGTTTTTATTTAGAAAAACATAATCTGGCGCGCCATGTTCACTACGGGTAGGTTCATTAATGGCCTTAATATTATCGACAAACTCAAATAGTGGCTTAAAGAAACCGCGATACGAATGTTCAGTAGTAATTCCCGACAGAGATTCCTTAATTACTGAACTTATGAAAGTGTCAATGTCTTGGGCTTTGACTGACATATAGTCTCCACTAAATACTTATTAATATTCTTAACCTAATTTTACCATGAAAAATACCTTAAAACGACCCCATAAAACCACCCTTCCTATCTT
>CAUQEK010000009.1:0-23530 GCA_963517385.1 uncultured Candidatus Saccharibacteria bacterium
CATATATATCTATATTACCATAAACAAAATAGATATTTTATGGTTTTCTGGTAAAGTAGCCTGGGCGACCGTGGGCGGGGTCATCGATGCGGAGCCAGGATTTGTCGGCAGTAGCTGGATTAGTGAGATAGGAACCAGCGCCACCACGAAGTTTTTTACGGTTTCTAAATATACCAGAATAATCAGTCAACTCAGATGTATCAAAATCATTGTTTACATAAATTAGTTCCAGTTTATCCTTAGACTTATTTTCATCTATAAGAGAAAACATATTAGACATATCCCTCACCTGGGAAGTACGAAAATTGGAGAGATCAAGGCTAATGAGATTGGACATGCGAGAAAACATATAACTCATATTGGTCACCTTGGAGGTATTGAAGCTAGAGAGATTAAGAGTTGTAAGCTTAGATATGTTATAAAACATAGCACTCATATTAGTCACATTAGAAGTATCAAAATTAGATAAATCAAGACTGGTGAGGCTATTCATATCGGCAAACATATTATTCATATCTGTCACATTGGAAGTATTAAAACTCGAGAGATTAAGGGAGGTGAGACTAGACATATTGGAGAACATACTAGCCATATTTGTCGCATTGGAAGTATCGAAGTTGGATAAATCAAGACTGGTGAGACTAGACACATGATAGAACATACCGCTCATATATGTCACTTTAGAAGTATCGAAGCTGGAAAGATTTAGATTAGTGAGCCCACTCATACTGGAGAACATATTTAGCATATATATTACCTTAGAAGTGTTAAAACTAGAGAGATCAAGACTTGTGAGATTAGGTATATCGGAAAACATATTAGTCATATTTGTCACCTGTGAAGTATTAAAGTTAGATAAATCAAGACTGGTGAGACTAGACATATGGGAAAACATACAGGACATATTTGTCACCCGTGAAGTATCGAAGCTGGAAAGTTTAAGACTAGTAAGCCTATCCATGCCAGAAAACATATAATACATATTTGTTACCTTGGATGTATCAAAACTGGAAAGATCTAACTCTAAGATGTTTTTTATTGTTTGTTCACCATATCCTGAATAGAACATATTACGGCTATTCGTATTTAAATAAACTTTCTCCGGTTCAGCGTAATAATATGCTGTTTTATCGTTCGGATCTAACCAAAGTTTAATTTCATAATCAGACTCTTCGTCATCTATATTTACTGCATTCATAGAGATAGCTGGTGCTACGGGGCTTTTCTTGAAGTGCTCGATTTTATTTGTACTGGTTTCCAAGGATTTTAGTTTGGCATTAAAATCCGGGCCTTCCGTCATGATAGCGATATGATCATAATTATTTGTTAAAATCGAAAATACTAACTTATTTGTATACCTGCCACTTTCAAGATTGTCGCTTAGTTTCATGCCGATTTTTACACTATTCGTGTCATTACCATTAGTTTTTCCAGTAGTCTGTACAATTTGTGCTGGGATAGAAAGAGCTGGAATTGGTGCATAGCTTGAAGACGCCCCAAACTTATAGCCCCAAGTGTTATTTAAAAAACTTCCCAGTGGACTAGGGGAAGAAATAGAATTAATTTTTGCATTAGTTGCAGAACTATTATTCACTAGCGCCGTTTCGTCGGTCTCTGAATTTAAAGTTGCCGTATAACCAGTCTTGTTATTTGTATTTACCGTAAGGTTTAAGGGAATTTCTGTGGTTTTATTCGTACTGTTTATCACCTGGTTACCATTGACCAAAGCTGCAGTATTATCCACCGAAGCCGAAAGGGTTGGCGTGAATAAGGCAAAAGTGTTATTACTAAAAATTAAATTAGAAAAAGCTGTTAAGGTCAAAAAGAATCCAAGGATCTTCAATTCACCCTTAAATAACCCCCAGTGAGGTTTACTTAAGTGAATTTTTTGACCATTCATATTTTTATTTTAGCATAAACGTAATAGAAAATATCCACTATTCTATTAAGAAACCAGTTCGAACCACATCTTGAGATCTTCGAGGGTGGAGTCGAGAATTTTACGACCGTCGGCAGTTTCGCCAGTAGTTTGATAGTGTTTCAATAGGTCATTCATCGCTTGGATAAAGCCAGGGGTCTGACGGGCGATTCTAGCGGCACGGTATTTTTCAAATTTCGCGATTTCATCCTGACTGAGCGCGTTCGGAAAATTACGACCTTTGTAATTAAGTAGTAACGAATCGAGACGTTCGTCCTGAAAGAGTGGATGAAAATCAGCCAGCTCATTGGCGCGAAGATTCGACACAACGGAAGCTTGCTTACGGTCTTCGTTATTTAAGAAACCATCATAAAGCCTCGCTTCGGCCTCTTCGAGCTTATCAAAATTACGCTCACGAGTGAATAATTCGCGCATTCGCTCAATGAATTCTGGGTGATTTTTTAGGGTCTCGAGATTCTTTTCCATCTGAGATTTTTCGAGCTTAATTTTCTGCCAGCCAGTAGTACCGACTGGAAATTCCTCGACCCCATTCGAACTAGATTCGGCACTCTCCACATCTAGAACCGAGAGTGGCGCCACAGCTGGGCATTTACTCGGAGTTAGTTCTTTGACATATTTCGAAAAATCGAACCAAGTTTGATATTTTTTACCGGCTCGACTGACTCTTTCTTCGGGTTTGAATTCTTTTTCCGCCTGCAAAATTTCCTCGGCATTGTAGCGTAAATCAAAAACTAGGATATTTTGATTCTTCCCTGGCGCGATCGGAATGGCAACCGTGGTATGATTAGTTTTACTAGAGTAATGACCACTAGTGTAGACAAAAGGCGTGGCGGAATCAACGGAAAGGTTTGTGGCGTTAAGAAAACGCAGAAGCTGTTTTTTATCACGCAACTTCAGGAGAAAATCCAGTAACTTTGGTTGCTTTTCATGAATAATTTTTGCTACGGCGATTGTGGCATAAATATCGGAAAGTGCATCATGGGCATGTTCGTGGGTAATGCCGTTCAGGGCAGTAAGAAGCTCGAGACGGTTGGTCGGCTTTTTCTCGCCAGTCTTGGAGTCTTCCGCAACTGGCCAATTAATTCCCTCTGGACGCAGCGCGCGCACCATACGGACAGCATCCAAAATATCGAATTTACTGCGACCATCGAGATATTGCCAAGTGTATGGATCATAGAAATTGCGCCAAAATAGATAGCGGATAAATTCATCATCAAAACGCACAGAATTAAAGCCACAAATAATAGTATTCGGGGTGAAAATTTCTTCTTGCAGGATTTTGCAAAGCTCAGGCTCCGAAAGTCCATCCATGCGCGTATCATTCGGGGTAATATTAGTTGTGACGATAGCATAGGGACTTGGTAGGGTGTCCTCATCGAGACGCACGAAGAGATTGACCGGATCACCAATGGGGTTAAATTCGAGGTCGGTGCGTTGCCCAGCGAACTGCATAATGCGATCCTCACGCGGATTGATACCGGAGGTCTCCAAGTCATAAAAGAAAAAAGTAGGTGGGTGATTGGCGGCCAGATAATCCGGATCAAAATTGCAGTTCATACTACTAGTATATGCCTAAACTAAGATTTTAGCTGCTCGTTAATAGCTTCGCGGAGTTTTTCCTTGAATTCTTTTTCCTTGGCGGAGGGAAGCTCGAAGGCCTTGCCATTAATATAGATGGTTGGGGTTTCATTAACGCCAAGACGCTTCGAGATGGCCATATCGGCTTTGATTTTTTGCTTCACCGCGTCAGAATTCATATCTTTAAGGAATTTTTCCGTATCACCCTTACCTTCGGTAACTTCAATAAAATATTCACGGAAGTGCTTGTCGCGATCCGAGACAGAAAGAGACTCCCAATTTGATTGCTCCTTAAAGAGTTTCTTAGCGTATGGCTCCCAGTAGCCTTGGAGGGCAGCGGCATTAGCCGCCGAAGCCGCGGCGGTACCGTTTTGATGATAACTTAGGATATAACTTCTGAAAACCAGGCCGACTTGGCCGTCGTATTCTTTTACGATATCAGAGAGATATGGAAAAACCGTGGAACAGAATGGACACTGGTAGTCGGCATATTCAGAGATAATAACCTTGGCGTCTTTATTGCCTTCGTAGTTATCGCCCATATCACCATTACGAGAGTCGGCGGCGATATATTTATTTGTGTCGAGACCCTTAATCCAATTGTCATAAGCAAGATTTGAAGAAATCGCGTTACCACAAAGCCATAAGAATCCCACAGCTAGCACCCCTAAAAGTCCATAAATCAGTTTTTGCATTTTCCTCCTAATTTCTACTTTTGGTAGATTTTTTGTATAATATAAATATTAGCATATTTTGTCTAAGTTGTAATATTTTAGACTAAAGGAGGAGCCGTGTCAGAGGCGAATATGACAGATACAACAGAAGATAGGACCGATTTTAACGGCGAACAAGAAAACGCGACCGGAGTGTTCAGTGGTGAAGAATCTTCCCATGGATTAAAAGTCTGGTTTGAAAAAATCGGTGTGAAATTAGCCGCCTTTTTTGGTGCGATTAAACAATTTTTGAGCCGCAAAGACGGAGATGAAGAAGCGGATTCCTTCGAGGGGCCGATGAAGACGGAGTTCTTTAACCGTTTCGGGGCAGCAAATTTAGAGAGTAATAGCACGATTAATAATGCCGCAGCTAATGGTGGTGGCGCGATCGATTCAGATGGCGATGGTATGATTAATCCAGAAATTGCCCATGCTTCAGAGACTGGCGTCACTCATAATGCGGGAGAAAATTATACAGGTGCTAATTATGCGGGAGCTAACCACTCGGAAGAAAATTTAGCACGCCGCGAAGAAGCGACGGATTATTTGAGAAATACCAATTATTATATTGGCACAGCTGAAACAAAAACTACCGCCATGCCAGAGGTTTTTATCCCAGAGACTACGGAAGATTTTGTTTGGTTAATTAATAAAATGCCAAGCTCGGTGCTTTCGGATAGCCAAAAAGTGACCTTAGGTAAGGTGATGAGTTTCGATAGTAAAAAAGTCTCTGACATTATGACACCTAAGGCGGAATTAAAATTCGTAGGCGAAGAAGACTATATGGGACCATTGACCTTATCTGGACTATATAAATCTGGCCAGAGTCAGTTCCCTGTCACCGACCGTCGAGGTGAGTTATCCGGAATTTTGCATGCCAAAACGCTTTTCCAATTAGATATCAAGGACACTGATCAAGCTTCGGCTTTTATGGACCGCAAAATCATCTATCTTTCGGAAAATTACCCACTCTATGAGGCGCTTTTTGCTCTGTTACGCTCACACACGCAGGCTTTCGTAGTAGTGGATGAGGCTGGTAAAATCTCTGGCTTGCTCGACGCCCGCGTACTCCTAAATTCGCTTCTTGCGATTGACGATTCGGCTGATTTTACCAAGGATGAAGATTTGGCTTCGGTGGTGGAATACGCCAAGCGTTTCAAGCAAGATTAATTTATAAAGGTTCGATTTAGATGCAGAATAGACGCTTACTTAAAAGACGCGTAGTAACCGGCCTGAGTTTGTTGGGTTTATTCTTGCTGACGGTGGCGCTAAATCCAAAATCTTATAATTACACGCCGGTCCACTCTGAGCAACAGAGCGGAAGTACTGAATCGATTAAAGGAAATGGCAATGGCAATGTTAATCATGCAGAAAATCCAAGCGATACAAGCAAGCCTGGCACTGCGACGCCGCTGAACGGTTCTGACACTTTGAACTCCAAACCACTAGCAATCGAGGTCTTGTCTAGTCTCGAAGTTAAAGGTCGCGCGCCAAAGACCGGCTACAAGCGAACAGAATCTTATAAGAATTGGCCTGAAATTGAGGGGTGCAACTTGAGACAACGCATCTTGAAGCGGGATTTTGGCGAGACGGCGAAGACGGACCAAAAGTGCAATGTAATTTCGGGAAGTTTTTACGAACCATACACTGGAACTTGGATGAGTTTTTCGAGCCGTGAAGAAATTGGTAAGAAAATTCAGATTGACCACATCGTGGCGCTTTCGGATGCCTGGCAAAAAGGTGCACAGTATCTCAGCAGCGACATCAGGTTTCAAATTGCAACTGATCCCTTAAATCTCGCCGCAGTGGATGGGCCAGCCAACCAACAGAAATCTGATAGTGACGCGGCGAGTTGGCTGCCGAAGAATAAAAGTTTTCGCTGTCAATACGTGGCGCGCCAGATTTCGGTGAAGAAAAAATATAATCTCTGGGTCACGGAAGCCGAAAAATCCGCCATGAGCAACGTCCTAGGCGGGTGTCCGGAACAGAGAAGTTACTAAAACGTCGAATATATAAACGATTTAAGTATATAGAGGAAGAAAAAATGATTAGAGAGATGAATATAGATGACCGAAAAAATATCGACAAAATGCAATTTGACCTCCAAAAGTATTTTTCGGAAATTGATCAAACGCATGAATCCCAATCATATAAAAACATTGACGATGCTCATCGTTATATGCAGAAGATGATAGACGATGTAAAAAATATGGACGGTAAGATTTTTATTGATGAAGAAAATGGCCAAATTACTGGGTTTATTCAAGACGTAATAATTAGACACGAAAAGGGTGACGATGTCTTTTATGACCTAACACATAAGCCCTCAAAAGAAGGTTGGGTTGGTTTGTTATTTGTAAGGCCGGAATATAGAGGACGTAATATCGGACAAAATCTGCTTAACGAGATAAAAAATTACTTCAAATCAAAAAATTGCACAAGTATGAAATTACTCGTTTTATCCGACAACAAACATGCAATAGCCGTCTATGAGAAAAACGGTTTTATGCGTCATGATTTAGAAATGGCATTAAAGATCTGATGTAAAAAGAACTCCGTTAGGAGTTATTTAGGCGGCCTGACTAGTCGATATTTTTCTCTTTGAGAAAAATATCTGTTCCTCCTCGCTCGGAAAGAAAAAAGCTAGCTTTTTTTCTTTCACTCACTTCGTCGTCCAGTCGAACTACGTTCTTGTCTAATCTAGGTATCAACTAAAAAAGTCTACCAAGGTAGACTTCTTTAGTTGGTGCACCTGTTTATTCCTTGGGACGCATCAGGTGAGAAAAAAGAACTCCATAAGGAGTTATTTTAATGGTGCACCTGACTAGACTCGAACTAGCACACCCGAAGGCACTACCACCTCAAGGTAGCGTGTATACCAATTTCACCACAGGTGCATATGGTTATTATAACATATTTTTTCGTTATGGGGAGAAAAATCTTGGAAAAATAGTTTTGTTCATCTTGGCTGCAAATTAAAAAAATTAATTCCAACACATAGAGTATGCGAATTTTGAATTCATATTTTATGAACTTGTTCTATGGGGCGCGATTTTTGGTTTTTTTATCCAAAATCGAGATCTGGAGACACCCTACGTTTTACGGGGTACGATTCTTAAAGGTCTTTTTGACAGACCAATTAATAATATCATTAAAGCGGTCTTCACCCGAGACTAGATGTTGATCCGCCGAGAAGGCGCGCACGTTTTTATTCATAAAATACGGCAAGCTTGATTGATAAAGCGCGATCGAAGGTACTTCGTCAAGCCAGATTTCAAGGAATTTACGATATTTGGCGTCACGCAGTGAAGTATCAATCGTATTTCTAGCACTGAGAATCAAGTTCGAAACCGTAGCGTTCTTATAATTACTGAGGTTATAGCCATTTTCGGTAGCCTCGACCGAGTGATAATAAGGTACCACATCTGGATCGGCACCCATGGCAATTTCGTAAATCAGAATATCATAATTGCGTGGGCGAAGAACGTTAAGCGTGAAATCCTGAGAGGCTTCGTAGGCCGCAACCTGATTTGGCACACCGAGAGTTTTTAGCTGTTCGCCGAGACGATTAGCGATTTCTTCCATGTATTTATCGCCTTTAACGGTAACAATACGGAGGTCGGTGCCAAAATATTCAGGCTTATTAGCCTTAAAATTATCGAGCTTAGACTTAGCTTCAGTGACATTGGTAGTGGCCGCCTCTGGGAAAGACAAAGTCTTGGCCTGCTGTTCGGTGATCGGGAATTTGAGCGCTTGTTCGCCGTTTAGACCGGATAAAAGATTGCCATAGTTCAAACCTTGACGAAGTGCCTGGCGAAAAGCCTTATCTTGAAGGGCAGTATTAGAAGTAGAGGTCGTATTTAGGAAGGCAAAAACACCATAATTAACGGTGGTTTGTTGTTCCTTGAGACTTTTTTCATTGAGAAGCTCCGTAGTGTAACGAGACGGAAGACTGCCAGTAGCAGTAATAGAGCCGGATTTCAGAGAAGCTTTGATCGCGTCAGTGGTCAAGAAAGCATGGATAGAAAAACTATCAAGCAGAGTCTTTCCCTTGTAATAATTTTGGTTACGGTTCAAATAGACTACTTTTTCGCCTTCATTACCGATGGTTTGGGTAGCCTTAAAGACGAACGGACCGGAAGAAATTGGCTTGGTAAACATTTTATGCTCATTCAATTGCTCCGGCTTCACATCCTTCAAAATATGGGCTGGAAGGATGGGGAAATTCAAATTACTTTCGAAGAAAGCATTAGTATTTTCGAGCTTAAAAACTAGTGAACCGTCTTCGGATTGGCGTACGGTGGCGCCATTTAATTTATTACTGAAGTTCGATTTTAAGGAAGCACTCTTAATCGTATTGACCGTATAGAGCACATCTTCAGCAGTAAGATCGTCGCCGTCTGACCATTTCAAATTCTGGCGCAGGCGCACCGTCCACTCATCGCCAGTGGCATTACTAGTGATAGTTTCAGCCAATCCCGCACCGGTATGACCAGAATAATCCACCTCGGCGAGGCGCGCAAACATCAGACGAGAAAGAGTCTCCTCTGAAAAAGTAGTAGCAAAAAGTGGATTCATGGAGTTGATCTTGCCTAGAGTACCTTCGGTGAAATTACCACCATCGGTGTAGGTTTCCACGGCGTAGGATTCGGAATACCAAACTGATTGCACGGTGGCAAAAAGCAAAATAGCGAGAATTAAAAGTACCCATTCCAAGACAAAGAGGCGGACATTTTTTACATGCGAAATATGGCCGATCAAGTTCTCCTTGACGTGCTCTTTACTGTTTTCGCTGATTTTGCGACCAAAGAGCGTAATTTTTTTGGAAATTTTTTGACTACGTTTTTTGAGGGTCTTATTCATAATTTAACTAATGGTAGGCAGCAAAAGCATACCTAAGATTGAGGCAACGAACATCACAACCAACACCACAGTGGCATTAAAGAGGGATTTTTCGAGACCTCGACGGGTGGTGTACAATTCACCACTTGCACCAAAGCCCGCACCGAGAGAGGCGCCGCGTTGTTGCAATAAAATAAGGAGCATGGCGAGAACGGCCGAGATAAGACTTACACTTTCGAGGATACTTCCAATATTCATAATTTAATTATAGTCTGGAATGACGAAATTAACAAGACTTGTCAGGATACTCATGAGAAGCCACGACCAGACTAGCTGAATACCAGAGATAGAAATATGTGGAACCAAGTGTACGACCAACCACAACATTGCAATGTTGAGCACCAGGTTAAAAATTCCCATAGTAAGCAAAATCAGAGGTAGAGCGAAAATAGTTAAAATTGGCTTCACGATGGTTTGAACCACAGAGAGCACGAGGCCGGCAGTAACAAAAACCCCGAAAGTATCAACTCCTTGATCGACGCGACCAAAAAGTTTGACACAAACCCACATTAAGAATGAGGAAACAATCCAACGCAGGATGAAAAACTTAATTTGCTTTTTTATCATAAGCCTATTGTAGCACGATTTGACGCGATTTTACTTAAACATGCGCTTATTGCGGAGCTGACGATGAAAAGTAATGGCAAAACGATGCGCCTCTTCGTCGATGCGCGCGATAAGTTTGGCGAGATGCGATTCATTAGAGAAAACTTGGCTGGAAAAACTCATAATCCCCTGATTGATGTGCGGGATAATTAAATTAACATCAGCGTTTCTAGTGTGATCACCAGATTTATTACGGCCGATGGCGGGAATTTTAGCGTCGGTTAACAGAGGTAGTACGGCGCGGAGTTGCAAGTCGGAACCATCCAAGATAATCAAATCAGGATATTCCCATTCCTGATGTTTGAGACGGCGCGTAACCACCTCACGCATACTGGCGGTGTCGTCATTTTTACTACTTTTAATCTTAAATTTACGGTAATCCGCACGGCTAGCCACGCCATTTTTAAAAACTACCATGCTGGCCACGGTATCGGAGCCAGAAATATGAGAAATGTCATACCCCTCGATGCGACGCGGTACTGATTCAAGATTAAGGAGTTTCTGGAGCTGCAAAAGTGCCTGGTCAGAAGACAAATCGAGAAATTCCTTGTCAGAAAAAATAATTTTACGCTTCAGGCCCTTCAAGCCAAAATATTCATCACGCAGTTTTGCGGCCATTTCGAATTCACCGAGCGAAGCATGGCGGTGCATGTCGCGCTCAATTTCTTTCAATAAATTATCGCGGTCGCCATTTAGATAACGAATAAGTCGACGCAACTCAGTTTTATAGGCCTTTTCGGTGGTTTTACCAATCTCAATACCTGGCGTGAGGCCGAGATCAGTATCGAGAGTTTTCTTGCCATTATAAGGTTTATCGTAGTAAGGGAAAATTTTACGAAGCACCCTTAGGGCCTTAATAATTGTAGTTTTGGCATAAAACGGGCCGATATAAGTCGCCTTGTCATCTAAAGGGTTTCGCGTAATCGAGACATCCGGCACTGGCTGATCCATATTGATTCGTACGTAGCTGACAGTTTTATCATCACGCAGTAGAATATTCCACTTCGGCATATAGCGCTTAATCATTTCCGACTCAAGAAAGAGCGCATCCATTTCGGTGTCGACGATGAGCCAATCGGTGTCATAGATTTCTGCCACCAAGGCTTCGGTTTTCGGATCTTTTTCGGTATTTTGGAAATATTGGCGGACGCGATTTTTTAAGACCGCCGCCTTGCCCACGTAAATCACTTCCCCTTCGTGGTTTTTATGAAAATACACCCCAGGGCTACTGGGAAGTGTTTTCAGTTTAGCTTTGAGTTCCGCCGAAATCATTATTTTAATTATAAAATATTTTTGATTTTTTGCAAAATTCACATCTAAGTTAATATCCCAAACCGTGATACTTTTTAGATTATTAGATAAGATTGGCGTCTTTTAAGAGTTTTTCAGCGTCGGTGGTGTTTTGAAGTGGGTTTTGAAGTGGAGTCTTTTTCAGGATTTCCTCAAATTGATCAAGCTTCAAAATCTTACTTAGGCTATCAAAGATTGGAGTGGACTCAGCTGGGGTTTTAATTTCCTTTTTCTTAGAATCTTTGAAACGCACCACGGCGTGAGTTTGGTCGAGCTCTTTTGAATTCTTTTGACTAGGAGTGGCAAAGATTAGACCCTTGATATCCCCCGTAAAAGTATCGATACCCACGACAGCATTAGCCGTACTCTTAATTTCTTGGACATATTTGTCATAATCCTTGATGGTTTTATCCTTCAAAACACCCTGCTCTTCCTCTTCATAAGAGTTTGGAGCAAGAGAATAGGCGTTCGAAAGACACTTAGAAATTTCGGTATTTTGGGAGGCTTTATTAGCGGCCTCGAGAAAACGGCTAAGCTTATTATCGTTAAAAGTAATGCGATAAAGCTTACCGAGATCACCCGAAAGCTTGGCATAGCTAACAGACTCTTCGCTACTTAACTCAGTGAAATTAGCAAATTGATTGTCGCGGTAAAGCTTAGCCATGAGGTCGGATTGCTGATCGAGAGTCTTACCGATATTTTGAGTCACACAAGAAAGCGTGCCGGCAATGCTACTCTGTAAAACTTTTGGCAAGGCAAAGCCCATTGTGCTGCTTACACCCGCGATGACTTCCTCCGCATCGATACGTTGCCACTTGTTTTCAATTTCCATCGCAAAATCATCGAGCGATTTTTGCATTTCTGAGTCAATTTCTTTACCAGACCCCTTAAGCACCGCAGTCAAACTATCCTTCAAATGGTCGAGTTTCAGGTAAATTTTGCCATCTTGGGCTAAAATCCCTTCAAGACCGAGTAAGATTGGAGAATTATCACCCTTCATGGTGAAATTCAGAGTGGCGTGGACGGCGGCAGAATTTTCTGTACTACCGCGACTTAAACTAACGCGAAGGTCGGCCTGCTGGATTTGACTTTCACCCTTAGTGTTTAAGGCATCGCCGGTAACGAATTGCTGAAATTCAATATCGGAACCACTAACTTTGTGGAAGATTTTAGAAAAAGTACTAGCGCTAACGTTTGCGAAAAAGAAAAAGTAAATAAAGAGCGCGATACCGGCAGCAATAAGCGCAGCAAGGAGATGGAGGAAGATTTTTTGAGCTTTGGTTTTTTCTTTTTTGGCCGGAGTTTCGGCTTCGGTATTAGCTTCGACATTTTCGGAAGCGGAATCAGAATTAGATTCGTGGGTGGAATCAGAAGCAGAGTCAGACGCGGAATCTGAAATAAACTCGGAAGCGGAGGAAGCGGAACTAGAACTGGCGGTCATAGCAGTATCTTCGGTTGGTTCTTCGTAATTATTTTCCTTTAGAACCTCGTCGAGAATGTGGTCTTTATTTTCTGACATTTCAGTGTTTTCAGAAGTATCAGTTTTTTCAGAAGTTTCAATATCTTCAGAAGCTTCAGTTTTTCCAGAGACTTCAATACCTTCAGAATCTGCGACTTTTTCGGAGACTGCGATATCTTCTGCAACTTCGGCGGCTAAAATCGAATTTTCTGAGGATTCTTCAGAGATAGAATCGGCCATATTATTAATCAAATCATCCGATAAAACGCTGGAACTTTCGGTTTTTGGAATTTCAGTATCTACACTTTGCGTTTTAGCTGGCTCCGATGCCTGGGCATTAAAATGCACACTGTTGGCACTTACCCCAGTTTCCTTGATTTGATTTTTTGGGCCTGTTTCAATCGGATTGACCTCGAGGTCAAAATCGAATTTATCCGCCATGCTTCCCTTTCTCGTGATTAAGTTTGCTCAAATATTCCTCTATATTTTAGCATAAGTTTAATCAGAATAGGGCAAGAAAAAACTCCTCAAACAAAAAATCTCCACTCGAAGTGGAGATTTTCTAAGAATCCGTCAATTAGGCGACAGATTTTTTATGATTGAGATTCAAACAAACAAGGTAGACAGCTACACCAGCGAGAATAGCGGTGAAGACGAGATCTTCTGGACCAGTACTTGGGAGGTCAGAAGCAGCCTTGGTAGCACCGTTAGCATTTGACGTAGCGGTAGATTTATTGTTTTGGTACTGATCGGCTGGGGAAGTAGTAGAAATCTTATTAGTTTGACCTTGATTGTTGGTCTTTTCAGATGACTTGGATTCAGACTTGGCCTCAGTTTTATTTTCTGCCTTGGTCTCGGTTTTATTAGTTTTTTCTTCCTTAGATTCTTCGGTGGCAGCGATTTCTTGTTGGCGGGACTTTTCAGCAGATTTGATAGCTGAAGTAATAATCCAAGCACCGAAAATCACTACGATAAAGGCGATAACGGTAGCGAAAACGATAATACGAAAACGTTTTGCGCGGTTAGGTTGATTAGTTTGCATGATAATCTCCAATTAACTCTATGATTTATATCAATTTGACTCATTATACCACTTTTTGTGTTTTTTGTAAATAGCTTAACCGTAATCATTAAGATTTTGCAAAAAATTCTTACGGTTATTCCGAGGCTTTTATGATTAGTGGCGCAGAAAAAATCTCTGACTAGAGCCAGAGATTTTTCAGTAAAGCCTACTCCTTATAATGACTCTCTCCATCACCTGGGTTTAGACCAGGTACAGTATGCACCTTGGATGGATCAATACCATACTCTACCCAATTAATCATGTGGTCGCGAAGAAGTTGAATTGGTACGTTTTTACCTAGTTCGGATTTTAACCAATCGCCAATCTGAAGCTTGGTCGCGCCATGACGCAGAAACCAGTTCATGATAGTTTTCACATGGTTAACCGTAAGACAAAAATAATTATCCACATAGAGCAGTATACGTTTCTTATTCAGTAAATCTGCAACCGGCACACCCGCTTGAATTAATTTCTCGATATTCTTCCAGCCATCATTAATCAAAAATTGACCAAGTAATAGATCGAGTGAGGCACCGCGCTGAACGAACCAGGCGGCATTTTCGGTGACAAATTCTGAACCATGATAAACATCCGAGTAATCTTCCTGGCCAAAAGCCGTCATCAACTTATCAATATCAATGGAAATTCCCTGTTTTACCAGGTCGTCGTAATTTTCCCAAAGAAGCTCCTTCGATAAGATCTTGGAGATATCACGACCATAAAGTTCGCCATTCAGAAAAGATTTAAGAATCACAATTAATGCAATCAAAGTATTTTTCTGATGCTTTCTGGTCGAAATTCGACCGTACACTTCAGATAGCTCCAACGTTAACGTCTCCTCAACGGAGCGTTTTTTGCCATCGGTTGTAGTTTTCTTATTCAAGTTTTTCATGTCCCCCTCCTTATGAAGTCAAACTTTACCTTTTAAGGTACCCAATATTTTGCACTTAAGTAAAACTTAATGGGGTTATTATACTCTGTTTGGGAAATTTTGTCATCAGGGGTGGGATAGATAGAGGATGTTGGTCGTAATCAAAGCCTAAAAATCCGATAGTTTTTGGGGTAGTTTTCAGGGTAGTTTTAAAATGCTAATGCTATAATAAAACTATGGAAAATATCACAATCAAAGAAATTCACGCAAGGCAAATTCTCGACAGCCGCGGCAATCCGACGGTTGAAGCTGACGTCTTTTTATCTGACGGTAGTGCGGGTCGAGCGATGGTGCCGTCTGGTGCATCAACTGGTAGTGGCGAAGCCCTAGAATTACGTGATGGGGACAAAAATTTTTACGACGGCAAGGGTGTCATGCAGGCCGTGCGCAATGTCAATACCAAAATAAGTAGCCTGCTCGTAGGTAAACATGTCGACCAACGTGAAATTGATCAACTAATGATTCAGCTCGATGGCACGGAGAATAAATCGAATCTCGGCGCCAATGCAATTCTAGCGGTTTCTTTGGCTCTAGCGAAGGCTTCGGCCCGCGCCATGAAGATGCCATTTTATGAATATGTGGCGAAAATTGCTGGCACCTCTGACCGGATGTCTTTACCGATGCCAATGATGAATGTGATGAATGGTGGGGCGCATGCGGATTGGTGTACGGATTTTCAGGAATATATGCTGATGCCAATCGCAGCAACCAACATTAACGAAGCGATTCGCATGGGGGCAGAAACTTTTCACGCCCTGAAGAAGGTTTTGAAAGAAAAAAATTATGTAACTACGGTGGGTGATGAGGGTGGTTACGCACCAAAAGTTTTCGGTGGTAATAACGAACCTTTGGAGCTAATTTGCGAAGCAATTGAACGCGCGAATTACGTAGTGGGCAAAGATATTGCAATTGCCATGGATATTGCTTCCTCGGAATTTTACGAAGATGGCGGTTATAAATTAAAGACCTCTGGCGAAACCAAGACCAGTAATGAGCTGATTGACTGGTATGAGGGGCTACTAGAGAAATATCCGATTGTTTCCATCGAGGACGGCCTGGCGGAAAATGACTGGGAAGGCTGGAAAGTCCTCACTGAGCGGCTTGGCAATAAATTACAATTAGTCGGTGACGACCTCTTCGTGACCAATGTAAAATTACTCCAAAAAGGTATCGAGGAAAAGGTGGGGAATGCGATTTTGATTAAGCCAAACCAGATTGGTTCACTTTCTGAAACCATCGACGCGGTGGTTTTGGCGCAAAAAGCCGGCTACCGAACCGTAATGTCGCACCGCTCGGGTGAAACCGAAGATAGTGCTATCGCGCACCTCGCGGTCGGACTCGGTACGGGTCAAATTAAGACTGGTTCCCTCTCACGCTCGGAGCGCATCGCAAAATATAATGAATTGATGCGCATCGCGGAGGCTAATCCAGAACTAGTTTTAAAGAATCCTTTCGAAGAAAACTAGGACTAAAGACAGTGGAATCCTAAGAGAACTTAATTCCAACCTAGACTATAAGAGTAAGATTCTAGGAGAACTCAAAATCTTATCCTAGATCACGAACTAAAAATAGGTGCGAGATGGCACCTATTTTTGTGTTTCAAATTCATGAATTTATTTAATTAATTCACGAAATTCTGCTTCGGAGATGACCTTGATACCGAGTTTTTCGGCTTTGGTGATTTTCGAAGCGCCTGGTTTTGCACCGGCAATTAGGGCGGTAGTATTTTTGGTCACGGAACTGGTGACCGTAGCACCTTTTTCGCGTAATAAATCTTCCGCTTCTTCACGCCCCAGATCGGCAAGGGTGCCGGTGACGACAAAACTTTGACCTTTAAGTGGTGCGTTGTCGTGATTGATATAAACCGGGTGTACGCCAAGGGTAGCAAAATCATCAAGTTGCTTTAAATTATCTTCATCGGCGAAGTAAGCCAAGATTGATTCAGAAACCGTGAGGCCGATATCTGGGATTTTTAGCAGCTCTTCCTCGGTGGCGTCGCGAAGCGCTTCAAGCGACTGAAAAGCATCGGCCAGAGCGACGGCGGTTTGTGCGCCGACATGTCGAATGCCGAGCGCGGTAATAAATTTGGCGAGCGGCGCCTGTTTGGTTCCCTCGATGGCATTCAGTAATTTAGTGGCCGAAAGTTCACCGAAACGTTCGAGTTTAATCAAGTCCGATTTTTGCAAACGGTAGAGGTCGACTAGGCTTTTTAAGAGGCCAGCATCGACTAGTAAATTCACATTTTTCTCGCCTAGGCCCTCGATATTAAGCGCCTGCTTACTGGCAAAATATTCAAGATTACGACGCAGAATAAAATCCGAGTCCTGCCCCTTTACACGGTAAACTACTTCCCCGTCTGGACGCTCAAATTCAAGCTCCGGGTATTGATTTTTGAGAGCTTTTTCATAATCAAAAGGCTCGGTGTTATCTGGACGAAGCGTAAATAGTACTTCCTTAATCTTCGGAATAATATCCCCAGCCTTATAAACAATCACAGTGTCACCGATACGAATATCGAGCTTTTCAATTTCATCGGAATTATGTAAGGTGGCATGGCGCACGGTACTGCCGGCAATTTCCACTGGATCTAAGATAGCCACCGGAGTAGCAGCACCAGTACGACCAATCGATATGACGATGTCGCGCACCTTCGAGGTGGATTCTTCGGCAGGATACTTAAAAGCCACAGCAGCACGAGGAGTTTTACCGACAATACCAAGCTCGGCATAGATTTTACGATCATTGATCTTAATCACCATGCCGTCGGTATTAAAAAGAAAATCGCCGCGCACCTGACCAAGGTGTTCGATTTCAGCAAAAACCTCATTGAGATGGTTGTAAACATGGTCCTGGCCGGAAGTTTGAAAACCGATTTGACGCAAAAATTTATAAGCCTCCTGATGGGTCGAAAAATCTGGTGTGACCAAATCGTAGGCCATGAAGCGCAATGGGCGACTCGCGGCAATGCGAGGGTCGAGCTGACGAATGGTACCGGCGGCAAGATTACGCGGGTTAGCAAAAGGCTTCTCACCGAGCTTAGTCTGCATCTGATTAAGTTTTTCAAAATCTTGCTTAAAAATAATTACTTCGCCACGCACCTCGAGATGCTCAGGTGGATTCTCGAGATTCAATTTGAGGGGAATGTTTTGAATGGTTTTCACATTCATCGTGACGTCTTCGCCCACTAGACCATCGCCACGCGTAACCGCCTGCTGAAAGATACCATTTTCATAATGCAAGGACATGGCCAGGCCATCCATTTTGATATCGGTGAAGAAAGTGAATTCGGTGCCTTGATCGACTAGCTTATAATTTCTGGCAACCCAATCACGAATTTCAGATTCAGAGAAGACATCGGCGAGAGAAATCATACGGGAAGCGTGCGTGACTTTTTGGAATTTATCCAGAGGCTTACCGGCGACGCGCTGGGTTGGTGAATCAGGAGTAATAAATTCTGGATATTGCTCTTCTAATTGGCTGAGCTCGTGTTTCAAAGAGTCAGCGGCGGCTTCCGACATAATAGATTCGTCTAGGACGTGGTAATGGTAGCGATAATCATTGATTAAGGTTTTTAGTTTTTCAATGCGAGCCTTGGCGGCAGATTTTTCATTATTCATTTTTTAAAGCTCCAATTTAGCATCATCATTATAATCGAGAAGAGCGCGATAAAAGAGGTAAAAATAAATCGAAAGGTAAATAAAGATAAAGACGGTGATGGTGAGCTGAATGATGGCCACAAACGGGATCTTGCTCTCGGTAAGCCAGGCAAACTGAGACTTCAGGGCACCATCGAGGATAATGGCCGGCATGAGCAATAATAGGTAAAGTAAAGCCACGATAATCACTAGATAAAAAACCCGAATCAAGAAACGCAGGCGGCGTCCCATAATGAGATTTTTCGCCATCCTTACGGCGGTCAGAGGATATAGTCCTGGCGCCGAAACTACGATAATAGCAAAAAAGCTACTGGACAACAGATAGAGACTGAGCGTAATCATCAGTGCGGCAAACATAAAGAAGAGTAAGGCGTAGAACGGTGTTGAGAGGAATTCAGTAGTGAGGGCGACCTGAAAAACAATTACCGTGAGCATAATTGGTATGGCCTCAAGGAAGATAATTAGCCCGACCACCAGAGTCGAAACCAGAGGAGATAGGGCGCTGTAAAACCCGTCGCGCATCTTAATCTCTTGATGACCGGCCAGAAGGTGGCGCGCTAAATAAACTGTGACTAGCCAAATAATAGCAAATAGAAGCACGGCGATGACAATCTGCGCATCATTCATAGTAGTGAGACCACCAGTGGAAATAATGCCGAGCAAGGTGAGACCCGCTTTGCCAACGGTGCCGATTTTACCATCCGCCACATCCTTATTAGTCTGTTCGACATTTGCCTTGACGTCGGCAAGCGTATTTTCTGACATGGCGCCAATGAGAAAAATATAGAGACCGACAAAAATCAAAAGCAGTGGCAGAAAAATTTTCCAGAATTTGAAAAACATTTTGAAGGCGGCGCTAGCTTGACTGGTTAAACTCGGGAGCTCGGTTTTACGCTGATAATCTTCGTGATAAGAGCGCTTAAAGGAGCGATGAAGCCGCACTTCGTCCTGCTTCTTGATTAGCTGTTTCTTTTCGCGTGCGAGTTGCTTTTTTTGTTTTTGCTCCTGTTTTTGGAGTTTTTTCTGCTGCCTTTCAGCTTGGCGCTGCGCCTGCTTTGAAACCAGATTTTTTTCATCAGAGTCTGGCTCAGATGCTACTGATTTAGTTTTAGATTTTTTCATTAAATATTATCCTTTGCGCGCTCGAGACGTTCGATACGTTTTTCAATTGGTGGATGAGTACGAAAAAGCGAATTAGTACGACGTTTCTTCAGTGGATTATTGATAAACATTGCCTCGGTGGCGGTATTTTGACGACGCATTGGTTGACCATGTTCATCCAGTTTCTTCAAGGCACTAATCAAACCATCTGGATAATGAGTAATTTCGGCGGCCGACATATCGGCAAGATATTCTCGTTCACGCGAAATCGCCATCTGTGCAATCGTGGCTACAATAGGAGCCAAAATTGAGGTAAAAAGCAGTGCGATCACCCCGACCGGACTGTCCTGTTCATCTCGACGATTAGTATAAGAAATCATGCGAAGACCAATATCAGCAATGTATCCCACCACGCTAACCAGAGCAAAAGCTACCAAAGAAACGCGAATATCGTAATTTTTAATGTGAGAAATTTCGTGAGCTAGAACTCCAGTGAGTTCATCCTTGTCCATAATATTAAGTAGGCCAGTGGTCACCGCAACCTTGGCATGTGCGGGATCGAGCCCAGTCGCAAAGGCGTTTGGGGCGGGATCATCAATCACGTAAATTTCTGGCATCGGCAGACCTGTAGTGATGGTGAGATTTTCGACAATATTATAAAGAGAACGGTAATCTTTTTTAGCGATAGGACGAGCGCCAGTCATCGCCATGGCCATACTAGAAGATAAAAAGACCATGATGCTGGCATAAATAATGGCAGAAACTAAAGTAAAAATAAAAATACTATTATCGCCGTAAACAGCTGCAAAAAGCGCCCCGATAAAACCAATAAAACCGACGAAGCCGGCGAGAATTAAAACGGTATTTCTTTTATTAGCTGCAATTTGAGAATACATATTCCCTTTCTGACAATATCCAGTGAGTCGCCCCACTGGATATTAAATCGTCGTATTAATTGATTAGAAAGAAACTTTTGGAGCTTCTTGAATCTTGGCATTTTCCTCTTCGGAAACGTTGTAGAATTCACGAGACTTGTAACCAAACATACCAGCGAAGATATTAGCTGGGAAGCGGACGATAAATTCATTGTATTGGCGAACCGCACCGTTGTAATAGCGGCGAGAAGCTTGAATTTTATCTTCAGTATCTTCGAGTTGATCTTGCAAACGGATAAAGTTTTCATTAGCTTTTAGTTCTGGATAACTTTCAGCGAGAGCGAAGATGTTACTGAGGGCTGATTTCATTTCTTTTTCGGCGCCAGCAACTTCAGATGGGGTAGAGGCAGAGAGAACGCTCGAGCGAGCCTTCACGACAGCTTCAAGAGTTTCACTTTCGTGCTTAGTATAACCTTTCACGGTTTCGATAAGGTTTGGAATGAGGTCGGCACGGCGCTTCAATTGAACAAGAATGTCTGAGAAAGCGTTATCGACGCGAACCTTGACGGTGACTACGTGGTTGTAAACAAAAATTGCATAGAGGGCAACTAGGATTACAACTGCGATGACCCCGATTAAAATCATTTGTAGTGTGTTCATTTTACTCCTTGTTAATACTTTAATTATATCAGAAATCGAAAAAGTGGTAAGCTTTTTAGGCACAAAATATCCCCACTAAAAGGGGGGTTTTAGTGGGGATAAATTGGTGCGAGCTAAGAGACTCTAACTCTCGACCTCTTCCTTGGCAAGGAAGCGCTCTAAACAACTGAGCTAAGCTCGCATGCTATTTTTAATTTTACCGAAATATGACATAAAGTCAAGTATTTAGGAAAAATTTGTTGGTGCCCGAAATGGGACTTGAACCCATATGGATTTCTCCATTCGATTTTAAGTCGAACGCGTATACCAATTCCGCCATTCGGGCTTAGAGATATTATACTACCAAAGTCGTGGCTTTTTCTAGAAAATTACCGCATCTACTTCGATAAATTGGAGGCACCGACCGGAATTGAACCGGTGTACACGGTTTTGCAGACCGCTGCGTAACCACTCCGCCACAGTGCCATAGAGATATTTTAGCATAGACTAATAAAAAATACACCAAACTCCCGAGGTGTATTTTATTTACAATATAGACATTAACTTCACACTCAACCTCCGAGGTGTTTTGTCTTCGAATTCAGACGTCTCTCAACTTCGCCCGAATTCTTATTTCTATGATATCATGCTTTTGCTTGTCGTCAACATTGACTTTTGAGATTTTTAATGTTTTTAGCATTGACATTTTAGAGTTGCAAAAATGGTATTTTATATTTTAATTTAGGTTAACTTGTGGGATTTTGTTGTTCGGTTTTCTGTATTCGTGTTCGGTTTTAGAATTTTGTTCGGTTTTACCTCTGTTATTTGTTATGTGTTTTTAGAAAAATAATACGCGCCTTTATTTTAATCTAGTTTTTAGTTTTAGTTTTTTATGCAAAAATAGCCGCCGTGGCGACTATTTTTTTGAAGATTTTTAATTTAATTTAAAATTTTTTATTTTAGTTCGTAGGCTTTTTGTTCACCGGTAGTAAGGTTTTTAACTTGATAAGTACGATCCTTAACTTCGTTTTCGCCGATAATGATCACGTTTTCGGCGACTTTGGCAGCGTATTTGATTTTGTCACCAAGTTTTTTATCAAGCAGACAAAGATCGGCACTGGCGCCTTGATTAATCAAATGTGCGACCACTTGATAGGCGTAGGCGATTTCCGCATCCGAGATAGGAACCACGCAGTATTCAACTGGAGCGGACTGATAAGCTTCGAGAAGATTATTGACCGAAAGACAATAGAAAAGACGAGTGAGACCAATAGAGATGCCGACACCTGGGAACTTTTCCTCGGTATAATTCGAGGCGAGATTATCATAGCGGCCACCAGAACAGATGGAGCCAAGGCTCTTATAATCTGGAAGTAGAGTTTCGAAGACGGTGCCAGTGTAATAATCGAGGCCACGGATAATCAACATATCAGTAATTACCGACCGACCAATTCCCTGAGCTTCGAGGAGATCTAGCACTAAGAGTAGTTCACTTACACCCGTAGTGAAAGTTTCATTCTCGATGCTGAGCGCGGCTAATTTTTCGGCCACTTCAGTACGCGGACCACGAATTTGAACGAATTGCAATAAAGTTTGAACTTTGGATTCGTCAGCGACTTGCTCACGTAGTTTGGTCTCGGTAACCTCGGCCGGAACTTTTTCGGCGTGATCGATAATGCCGTAGATTTCGGAACTTTTTTCCGTGAGAGTGAGAGCTTCGAGAAGACCAGCTAGGATTTTACGATTCGAAAGACGTACTAAAATCGGCGTCTTCACGAATTGCGAAAGTGCATGAAAGGCGGTAGCTACAACTTCGGCGTCGTAACCGATTGGCAAAGTATTGCGACCAATAATATCGGCGTCCATTTGATAAAATTCGCGAAAGCGACCTTTTTGCGCACGCTCACCACGAAAATTGCGACCGAATTGTGAGACACGGAATGGAAAAGCTAGATCATTTTGGTGTTCAACCACGTAACGCGCCAGTGGCACCGTGTGATCAAAGCGCAAAGCCTGATCCGCATCGTCAGAAGTTTCGGCAGTTTTTACTACTTTATAAATTTGCTTCTCAGTATCACCGCTCGCCTTAGCAAGGAGAATTTCCGTACGGTCAATCATCGGGGTTTCGATATGATTGAAGCCGTGGAGATGATAAACCTGCATAATTTGCGATTTTATTTGATCAAAAATGGCTTGCTCGCGAGGTAAAAGCTCTTGCATGCCAGAAATTGGGGCAGTATTTATCTTTTTCATACTTTAATTATACCACGCACTATGCTATAATCTAGGGAAGTGGTTCTGTAGCTCAGTTGGTAGAGCAGAGGCCTGAAGAGCCTTGTGTCACTGGTTCAAGTCCAGTCGGAACCACCATTTTTTATGTCAACGCGTTATAATATTTTTAATGATCAGAAAAAATAATCGAGGTAAAATTATAATACCAGGCGGACGAAAGCCCTGGCCACATGAACTTAGAGTTGCCAATATTTTAGCTATGGCTGGACATAATATTGAATTTTTACCTGAATCAAATATTAATACGGCGGACTTTTTATTAGATGGAATAGCCTATGAGTTAAAGTCTCCTTTTACCAATAAGTCAGATAAGTTGGAGCGTAATATTAAGCGTGCATTAAAACAGTCTAAAAATGTTATTCTAGACTCATCTAGAATAAAGGGTCTTAGGGATGACAAGCTGAGATGTTTTTTAATAAAAATGGCTCAGGAACAACAACAAATTAAGAATCTTATTTTTATTACCCGACACGGCCAACTTATTGA
>CAUQEK010000010.1:0-22439 GCA_963517385.1 uncultured Candidatus Saccharibacteria bacterium
ATCACTAGTCTTGGTACAGATATTGTTGAGCTGACCGGGAATCATAATAATGATTATGGTGCTGAAAATAATGTTAAATCGATTGCTGCTTATCGCGAGAAAAACCTTAAAATAGTTGGTGGTGGGGAAAATCTCACGGCCGCCAAAGTTCCGCTTGATGTAAACGATCAAATCAAACTATTCGCCTTTAATCATTCCACTAGTAGTGTAGCCAATGGTCAAATCGCTACGGAAAATTCCGCCGGTGCTAATCCTTATAATGAAGAGGAATTTAAAACCGAACTCGCCGCCGCGAAAGCCAAGAATAAATTTGTCATCGTCAATGTGCAATTTTTTGAATGCTATGCTTATCCAAATAGTAAAATAGCTTTCCCAGAATGTGATAAGCCGATCCCTAATCAAAAAGAATTCTTCCGCCACTTTATTGATCTAGGTGCCGATATGGTAGTGGGTACTTCCGCCCATCAACCGCAAACTTATGAACTTTATAAGGATAAGCCAATTTATTACGGACTCGGTAATCTCTTCTTTGATCAAATCAGTTGGCCAGATACTATGCGTAGTTTGATTTTGACCCATTATTTCTATCAGGGAAAATATCTCCAAACTCGTATTTCTCCGACGCTCTATGACGAAAATTTCCAGACCTATCTCATCGACGAACCCGCTTCGCGTGAATATTTAAGACGTCTAGTCTACGCCTCGCCAAAAGGCTACTAAAAATTAAAGGGAGAGAATATGAAAAATAATAAAGCAGCTACGGTATCTAGAAATTATTCTCTGGATTTATTGCGTATCGTGGCAATGGTTATGATTATTTTTTTTCATGCCTGTAGTGGTCCTATAAAATATGGTTTACTTGGTAATACTAATCAGATTTTTTTCTCATTTTTCTTACATTTCGGACAAATTGGTGTAACGCTATTTATGTTAATTACTGGTTATTTTTCTTATAAAAGTAATAAAAAACATAAAGATAAAATCATCTATATTTTAAGTAATATCTGGTTTTATTTTCTTCTAGATGTTGCATTGTTTATTATTTTTACTGGTAGTTATCCAATAGATACAAATAGTCTTTTGCCAATCACTTCCTATATGTTCTGGTATGCTACTAGTTATGCAATTATTTTACTCTTAGCGCCATATTTTAATAGAACCATTATTAATATTAATCAATCTGAACATAAAAAATTATTAATTGCACTTTTCTTTGTTTTAACTGTTGGTCCTACTATCTTTGGTTTTACTAATGGATCTATTGAAAATGGTTGGGTTTACACACGCTTTTTTTGGTTTGTCTATATGTATTTTTTGGGCGCCTATTTATCTAAATATCAGAAAGAAAGCCAATTTTTAAAAAAGGATCGAAGATATTTTATTGGTCTGACAATATTTTCTATGATTTTAATCATTATATTTATGTATATTGCTAAAAAATTTCTAATTCCTATTAATCCTAAGATTACTATGCATCTAATGTGGGCACCTAATTCGCCACTAGTTTTTCTATCTAGTGTCGCAATTTTTATGGTCTTTGTAAAAACTAATCTCACAGGAAAAACCAAAATTGTTCGTTTTTTGCAAAAGATTTCTATGTATACTCTGGATATTTATTTAGTACATAATTTACGCTCATATTATACAATTTTTGCCAGCGGTATGATTTTCTTGGAAAAATATTATGAATCTAAAAAATTAATTTTAATTATTTTTGCATTGACCGGATTTGTTTTTGTCTGTTCGGTTATTGTTTCTGTCGTTAAACGATATACTCTAGATCGAATCTTCTATAAAATCCTCCATAAAATTGATGATAAATTTAAATTAAATCTGTTTGAATAAAATAAGTAAATATTTTTCAGTCATGATGATGGAATAATTTTTATGATAAAATATAACCATAAAAGGTACCATTTGAAATGAAAAAAATCTCTCAGAAAAATGCTCGCAAAAATAAGGTCATCGTCTGGTCTCTTTTCTTTCTTGTCCTTATTATTTTAGCTGGCGTTATTGTTTATCAAATTTTAAAAGATAATCAATCCCGCATCAAAAGTCCTAGCTTAGCAGAAAGCACTCAGAATATTGAGAATAAAATTGAGAATCCCAATATACCGGAAGTTAAAACTATCAATAATGAAGATGGCACCAAAGAGGATGCTGTCGCAGGTCGTACTCCGAAGACGCCAGAAAAATACGAAGGCCAAGACGTAAACCAGTTAGAAAAACTTACTGGTACTATTACATACTCGGCAAAATCAGCTAATTTTTATCGAATTCGGGTAAACATCGACCAATTTTTAAAACTCCCTGGTACTTGTAAACTCACGGTTCTTTCCGCAGGTAAAGTTATATACACTGATTCAGTAAGTGTGGTATCCAATCCATCCTCAGGGACCTGTGAAGGTTTTGATATTCCATTGGCTAGATTAACTTCTGGTGATTATGATCTAAAAATTGAAATTAATGCTAATCAAAAAACTGGTATTATCGAAGGGAGGGCTACTATTTAATGAAAATCCAAACTATACGCATTATACCTAAGAATATTAAGACTACTTCTCGACATCTCCCATTGTTAGTCTTTGCCTTTTTTATGTTGTTTGCTTTAAGTTTTTTAATCGTTAAAAATCTTAAAAAATCCAATGCTCTCAGTGTTTCTAATTTTCGTGCTGGAAATATTATCTCTAACTACACCATGTCGAATACTTCAACTATGAATGAGCAGCAAATCCAAGAATTTCTTACTCAAAAAAATCCTTGCGGCGATACGAATATTTGGCGCGCCAATCACTATTCTGGTTATAAGTATCATATTGAAAATGGTAAATTTGTTTGTTTATCTCAGGAGACTTTTGAATATAATGGTACTAAGCAAACCGCCGCTCAGGTGATTTATGAAGCCGCGCGTGATTATCGTATTAACCCACAGGTTCTTCTAGTCTTAATTGAAAAGGAGCAAAGTCTGATTTCTGATACTTGGCCGAATAGTATTCAATATCGTAGTGCCACCGGTTTTGGTTGTCCAGATACCGCAGAATGTGATTCAAAATATTATGGTTTTAGAAATCAAGTTAGAAATGCCGCTAAATTATTCCGCGATGTTTTAGATGGTGGCTATACGAATTACCCGGTTGGGCAAAATTTTATTTACTATAATCCAAACTTTGCTTGTGGAGGTTCTCAGGTTTATATCGAAAACCTCGCCACCTCTGCTCTCTATCGTTATACTCCATATCAGCCAAACGCTACCGCAATCGCCAATTATCCAGGTACTTCCTACTGTGGTGCATATGGTAATCGTAATTTCTATGCCTTATTCTTACGCTGGTTTGGTGATCCAACCACTCATGCCGTCAGTAAAGCTACTACTGCTATTTGGGAGCGTTACTTATATCTAGATAAGGAGCTCGGTGTATTAGGTAAAACTATTGGTAATACCTATGAATATAAAAAAGATGGTCAGGATTATAGTACTCAGCAATTTGAGCATGGTTATATTGTTAGTACTCCTACTGGGGCCTGGGAGAATTATGGTGCTATTCGCCAGCGTTGGTCTGAGCTAGGTTATGAAGGTGGTAGCCTGGGTTATCCATTGAGTGGTATTTATAATTATCAAAAGAATGGTAAAAATTACAGCGTTCAACGTTTTGAATATGGTTATATTATCGGTACCCCTAATGGTGCTTTTGAAAGCAGTGGTGAAATTAGGCAGACCTGGGCAACTTTCGGTTATGAGGCGGGTTTCCTAGGTTACCCAACTTCCAATGTGGATAAAAAAGGCAATCTAGAAATTCAAAAGTATGATAATGGTGTAATTATTAAGCAACAAAATGAAGTTTCAGCTATAGACAAAGCTATTTATGATCGCTGGCAGGAACTTGATGCAGAGTCTGGAATTCTTGGTATTCCTATGGGTAGCACTTATCACTATCAGCGTGATGGTAAGAACTATAGCGTCCAACGCTTTACTGGTGGCTATATTTTAGGTACACCAAAAGGTGCCTTTGAAAGTTATGGTGAAATTCGTGAACGCTGGGCTTCTCTCGGTTATGAAAATGGCGCCCTTGGTTATCCATCATCTAGAATTGTTAAGGAAAACAATAAAGAAGTACAAAAATTCGTTAGTGGTAGTATCACTAAAACTCCTGAAGGAATCAGTGTAAATCTCGATGGTCAAATTTATCGCCGTTGGCAGGAACTTCAAGGTGAATCTGGTGTTCTTGGGAATACGATTGATGATACTTATCATTATAAGAAGAATGGCCAAGATTATAGTGTACAACGTTATGACAACGGTTACATTCTGGGCACCCCTTCTGGTGCTTGGGAAAGTTATGGTGCAATCCGTCAGCGTTGGGCTGAGCTTGGTTATGAGGCTGGGATTTTAGGTTATCCAGCAAGTGGTATTTATAATTATCAAAAGAATGGTCAGAATTATAGTGTTCAGCGTTTTGAACATGGCTACATTATCGGTACACCAAGAGGCGCCTTTGAAAGTTATGGTGAAATTCGTGAACGCTGGGCTTCTCTTGGTTATGAGGCTGGTTTCTTGGGGTACCCAATTAGTCCAATTACGCATATTAATGGTAAATCTACTCAGAGATTTGAACACGGTGAAATTACTATTTAGATAAAATCTAAGTAAGATGGATTCAAATAAAAATAGGCCTTAGGGCATATTTTTGCTAAATTATTTACTTGTCTCTGTAATTACTTCCAAAAGTATTGGTTGGGAATAATAGTAATTTTTAAAACGACTCTTCAAGTCTTTAAGGTATTCTTGTGAATATTGTTTATCCTTATGATAAAGATTTAATTTTACGCCCTCTTCAATTGTATATGTCCTAATTTTGGTTAGGTTTTTTATTTTACCCGTGAGAATATCTTGAGCCATCTCAGTAATTACTCTTTGGCCATCTCGCTCGACATGAGTCTGGATCGGGTCCGCTACCACAACATAATTCGCTTCGAAAAAATGCACCGGAAAGCCATCACGCTTATCAATATGATGCACGCCAGAAATATTAAAGTCAGCTTTGCGAGGAATTTTGAAATTACTAATCATATCTTCATTTAAGATATCAGAGCTTGATAGAAAATACACATAATCTTCTGGTTTCATAATTGAAGCGAGATCATTATATAAATTATTAATTTCTGCAAAATCTTTACGTACGACAGGTCTGACATTACGTGAAATCCCAAAAATTAAATTATATGGTCGATTTACGTCGTTTTGGCGCTCACCTGTAAAGGAATTTAAGGCTAATAAAATAATCGTCACTGGAATTAATAGACCAACAATTTTAAGTTGTTTAGAATTGGTGCCATTAGTTAGATAGATTACTAAATAACTAATTGGCACTAGTACTGAAGGGAGAATAATATACATATGTTGGACTCCCAAGGTTTGCACGCGGGTAAAAAGTAGGAAGCCAATTATACCTTCGATGACACTCATTCCTAAGAAGGCGAAGAGGAAATTTTTATGAGATTTTTTATAGGTAAAGATCACACCAATTGTTGCTAATCCGAGAATAATTAAACCAAAATAACTAACGAAAAGCAGAATTTGATTCCAAAAATCTCCAAGAAGATAAGCTGAATAGGCTTCACTGTAATTTACACCAATATAACGCATCAGAAGGCTTCTTGAAAATATAAACATTAAGCCAATAATGGTTAGGCCTGAAACTACAAATTTTGCGGCTAGCTTTAAAGATTTTTTAATAAATAATTTAGTTTTACCGAATTTCTTTAAGTTGTAGCCAGTTAAAATTATAAACAAGGTTATAAAGTTCGCGATTGCAAAGAATGAGAAGTATCTTCGTAATAGAATTAAAACAAAACTGAGAAATCCTAGATAAATAAAACTCGAGATAAACTCCATCTTCGTTTTAGCAATCAGTAGAAAGATTAAAGCAACTACTACTAAACAAATCGCATCTGGTCTTCCATCGAAGACTGGTACTAATAAAGCAGGGAAGAAGATTGTACTAGCAAAGACACCAGCTGTAGTTAACTTACTAAATTGAATATTAGAATACTTTTTAAATAGTAATCTAATCGTATAGGTTAATATTAAACAAAACGGTACGACGTAGAGATTAAAAATCGTTAACACAAAAACCGTACGACTATTACCTAAAAGCTTTAGAATTGGCAACATCGGTACAATCGGTAAATGATTATAGTCGGTACTTAATGAACCTACAATTTCGCTTTTTAATGCTCGAAGACCACTTGTTTTTTCTACTTCAAGTAATTGATTGGCATTCTTCCAGTAGGCAGAAAGATCCCATGAGTATAGCATTTTTTCCGTTTTTAAATAATTCACCACTAATAGATTAGCTAAAATAATCGTAATTAAAATTAGAAAACCTGAAACAAACTTTTTCTTCGTCTCAGCACTCTGTCTATTTTTAAAATTAACTACACGGCGTAAAACTTTATCAAATGGTACTAATACTCCATTCGTTTTTCGGTAGGCTTTAGTAATTTTTCCCGCAATTTCTGGTAAGTTGTAGAAAAATGGAAATTCTTTCAGTTTATTATCGAATGAGAGAAAGGCTTCTTTTGAGTGACACCATTCTTCCGTAATCATATACTGCATATTACACATTGGCACAATTACACGATTAATCAGGTAATTTTTCTGAATTTCTGATAGTTCATTCTTGTATTTTTCAAAACTTTCAACCAACCTTATACAGACTTTTTCGTGAGAATAGACGTTACGAATTACGCTCTCACGTTGCATTGACTGTCCTTCACGATCTAGGCGATACTGATAAATCATAAATGGATAATAAGTTACTGTCTTTGCCATCATGTAGCAAACTAAGTTATACTCTTGATCTACATAAAAACATTTTTCATCGATTTTGAAATCTGCTTTACGATAAAGTTCAGTTTTAATCGTACTAGTTGGTAGCATCGGTCCCCATTTTTGGAAGGCGCAATTCTTTAATTCTGTCTTTTTAAAAGCCTTCATGGAATTATAAAAAGTTACTGGACGGTTCAGTCCACTTTTCATGAAACATTCTACGAAATCTGACAAAACTAAATCCGCATCTTCATTCTTGAGATGTTCTAGGTATTTATCAAACTCTACCGTATCAAACCAGTCATCACCATCAAGTAGTCGGAAGTATTTACCGGTTGCATGTTCAATTCCGCTATTGATTCCGCTGCCGTGCCCACCATTTTTCTTATCAATTAATTTTACGGAGGCACATTCTTTTTCTAATTTCTTACCGATTTCTTTGGTTTTATCCTTCGAACCATCATTGATAATTAAAATTTCAAGTAAATCTACATATTTACTCTTAGTTAATGAATTTACGGTTTCCTCGATAAAATCTTGGACGTTATAAGCTGGAATTGCAATCGTAAGTAAAGGTTGCTTTTTTATCTTGTCTTTTGATGTAATTTTAGTTGTTGTCATTTAGCATCTCCTTTACTTGTTTGATAAAATTTTCCTCACTTGTTTGCTTAACAATTTTTTCTTGTAATTCAGTTGCAAGTTTGAGATATTTTTCGTAATTGTTTTTCACTTCCTCAATGGCCGCATAAAATTCTGCTACGTCGTCGGGATTTTCGATAAGTATAGCTTTATCGCCAAGTAATTCCGCTACACCTCCAATTTTACTACTAATAATTGGGATACCAGAAAGCGCCGCCTCAATCAAAACATTTGGCGTACCATCAAATTTTGAAGTATAAAGGAAAAGATGATATTTTTTTAAGTCGATATCTTTAAAGAAATTTTTATAACCGCCACGATAGTTTAGATTTTTGTTTACACTATTTGTAATAGGGTTACCATTTTCCCAGTGAGCTTCATTGAAAGATCCATAACAATCAATTGAAGCTTCCTCGGTACGATATTTTTTAATTAAGTCTAGAAGAATTTCCGGATTCTTTTCTTTTCGAATATGAGCCGCCCAAAAAATCTTAAATTCTTCTCCAGGTTTATATTCTGGCGAAAATTTCTTGAAATTTGTAATTAATTGACGATGAATCTTAATATCATTTTCGCGGAATTTAAAGGCTTTTACCCAAATATCCTTCGACATTTGATTATCAGTAGTGATAATATCTCCGGCTCGATAAGCTTTAGGTAAATCTTCTACTGAATAGCCAGTCAATCTTCCATTTGGATTCTCGATATAATTATAAGATGAGAAGATAATCTTCGTATTTTTGCGAATTTCATCTTGATGTACAATTAATGCTTGATAACCAATTTTTGACATCATAATATGAAGATATTTTGGTTGCACATTAAGTATGATGGTTGCCAAAATCTCTTTGCGCCAGGCTGCATAATTTTCATTCTTTAGAATTTTGGCTAAATTTAGGAAATCAATATTTTTTGCAAGCTGTTTAATTTGATCTTCAGAGGTTTCTTCGAATGGATTAGTCACAATTAAAAGCAATCTCTTGTCTGGATTTTCTTTGGCAATGGTATTGATGTAATTTTTTGCAAACATATCCACTCCACCATTGATTAGCCAAGGCAAAACTAAGATATATTCATAATTATCTGCGCTTAATTCTTTTGCGCACTTAACGTATCCCTCTAATAATGTGGCAGTACGATTTAGTAGGAATGTGTTATCGAAAAAGTGGCAGTTTCGATAGCCATTAATTGTGTGATTTAGTTTAGCTAACTTATTTAATTCATCAGCTAGTAATTCACTTGGCCAAAAACTAAAATCAGGTGCCAAGGTATGAATTTGTTCATCAATTTCAAGCGATTCTGGATCTTGTTCTCGTTGAAAAATAAAATCATAAATTCTATGTGCGACCTTACTCCTACCACATAGTTTTTTTAACCAATCCAAATTATGACGATCACGATATCCACCAGCAATTAAATTTAGTTTATTTACGTCAATCTTTTTTGTAACTGAAGGTGTTAATTCAATATTATTCAGATAGAATGATTTATCTCGTCTCGCAGTATCTAGATATTCAAAAGTTGATCCGTAGTAATTTTTCTTAACTACCGCGCTTTCTTCAATTACATCAAAAAGTCGATTAATCTCATTAGTTGCATGATTATTTAGCAGGGAAATACCTTGTTTATCGAGTGTTAAAAACTTATTACGAGTAATTAATCCATACATACCTTCTAGTATTAATCGGATACTATATTCCGGAATAACCATAGCCACCGGGTTGCGTTTTAGATATTGAATACCGCGATAAATAAACGTACTAGTTAAGAGGTCACCGGCCTCTAATTTAAGTTGATAATCAAAATTTTCTTCTGAGGCTTCTTTGTCGGAAATTCTCGCCAGGGAACTGTCTTTTATTAGCTCGTCCAGGCTGTTTAGACATTTTTTACTAAGGGATTTTTCATCCTGAATAACAATTTTTGTCTCGAAATTTTCAATTGCAACTTGTTCTAATAAGCTGCTAATAGTTTGGGATAATTCAGACTCACTGCCAGAATTTATCAAAATATTTATAACTAAACTGCACCTTCTACTCATATCTGTTATTATAGCATAATTATTGTTAGCTGCCTCTATCTGTGCTAAAATAAAATCATATGAAAACTGTAGATAATTTAATTATTGGCGCAGGTCTTTCAGGCTTATCTTTTGCTTATTTTAATAAAGGTGATTATTTGATCGTTGAAAAAAATAGTACCCCTGGTGGTTACTGTAGTACGATTAAAAATGATCAATATGTCTGGGATTATGCTGGCCATTTTTACCACTTTAAAACTGAAAAATATAAGAAACTTTTTGAGTCATTTGTCGAACCAGACCAAATTATTCGTCAAACCAAACAGACTTTTATTTACTATAAGAATCAGTTAATCGATTATCCTTTTCAGTTAAATATTCATCAATTGGGAAAACCGGATTTTATTGATTGTCTATATGATCTGTTTATTAACGATAAAACCGGCGAAAATACTAGCTTCCTTGATATGCTTTATGACCGTTTCGGTAAAAGTATTACAGAAAAATTCCTTCGCCCATATAATGAAAAACTCTATGCTACTGATCTAACCTTACTAGATAAGGAAGCTATGGGTCGTTTCTTCCCGTATGCTGACCGTGAAGCAATCATTCGCAATATGAAAGAACAAAAAACCGCTACCTATAACGATACTTTTATGTATTTAAAGAAAGGTACTGGCTATTTCATTGATAAATTATTTGCTGAAATTGATTCTTCGAAAGTCCTTTTCAATACTTCCGTTAGTGATATTGATGTAGAAAACCATATTGCTACTCTATCGGACGGTCAGCAAATTCAATATAAAAACCTCATCAACTCCGCTCCACTTAACCAATTTTTGAAGCTTCTAAATAATTCCGAATATCAAGTGAATGCGGATGAATTATCTTATAATAAGGTGCTTGTTTTAAACCTTGGTTTTGACTCTCCTTCTAAGAAATATCAAAAAGAACACTGGGTTTATTTCCCAGATAAGTCACTTAATTTTTATCGTATTGGTTTTTATAACAATATTCTGAATCAAGACAAATTAAGTGTCTATGTTGAAATTGGTTTCTCCAAAAATGCAGAAATTGACGCAGAGAAGGAATTGAAAGAAGCTCTTATCGGCATGAAAAAGGTCGGTATTATCGATGACGATAATCAGTTAGTTGACCACAGCATTATTGTAATGGATCCAGCTTATGTTCATATTTCAAAGAAAGATACTGAATTAACCGATCAGCTCAAGCAAAAACTTGCCGAGAAGAATATCTATAATCTTGGTCGCTATGGTAGTTGGACATACAACTCTATGGAAGACTGTATGGAGATGGCAGATCAGCTATCTGCATCAATGAAAAATGCATAAAAACATTGGCCTAGTCAGAAACTGTCGTCCAAATGATTTTGGTGGCGCTGAAAAATACCAGATTGAATTAGCTAAGGGATTGAAATCAAACGGTTTCAATCCCACTATCATTACTTCTTCATTGAAGCTTCAAGAGGAAGCCAAAAAGCAAAAAATTCTGGTGATCAAGGCGCCATTTTTGCTTCAACAAAATTGGAGCGGCTACCGTAATCTTTTTTTGCCAATCTACTTTATTTGGCAAATTTATCTTTATTTTTGGTATCGCAAAATTATTAAAAAAACCAAACTTGATGTTTTACATTTACAGTCACGCGATGATTTTATTGCTGGCACCCTTGCAGGTAAACATCTCAAGAAACATCTTGTCTGGACCGACCACGCGGACTTTCGTGCCTTTATTTTTCAAAACATTAATCTGCCATTCAAAAATTTTATTGGTAAATATATTTATCGCCTAGCTAAAAATGTGCCATATATTACCACCATTTCACATTATGAAAAAACCGCCATTGAGCGAATCTTAGCTCCCAGAAAAATTCACAATCTCTCTGTTGTCTATAATGGGGTCTATGATTTTTATCAGCAAAAAAGCTCTGCCGTGGTTTCAAAAAATGATTTTGTTTTTGGCTTTATAGGTCGCGTTTGTCGGGAAAAGGGAATTGAGGAATTACTAGCTGCCTTTCAAAAACTTCAATCAGAAAAATCAAATATTTTACTTAAAATCTACGGCACTGGTGAAGAGGAATATTTAACTAAACTAAAAACACAATATACTTCGCCAAATATTCAATGGTGTGGTTTTGTGAGTGACATCAAACAGGCTTTTCAAAGTTTTGATATTTTTGTACTGCCTACTTACAAAGAGGGTTTAAGTCTTTCTATTCTCGAGGCGATGATGATGCAAAAAATTATTATCACTACGGATATCCCAGAAAATCATGAACTTATTCAAGCCCAAAGAAACGGTTACTTAATCAAGGTAAAAAACCCAGAAGATCTCTATTTGAAATTTATTGAAATTATTGAAAAACCAGAAAAGTCTGAGGCTTTTGCTAAAATCGCTAGGGAAGATTATCTTACTCAATTTAACTTTAGTAAAATTATCCAAGAACAAATTATTCCGCTGTATCAGGAGGATTATGAATAGCCAACCGCTTATTTCTGTAATTGTTCCGGCCTATAATCTTGCTCACTGCATCACCGACTGTATTGATTCGATTGAAAAGCAAACTTATTCTAATTTTGAGATCATTATTATCGATGATGGTTCCACTGATGAAACTAAAAATGTCTGCGAAAAACTTGCAAAAACCTATTCGAATATTCGAGTTATTTCGCAAAAAAATCAGGGTATTTCTGCCGTGAGAAATCTCGGTATTCAAGAATCTCAAGGACAGTATCTAGCTTTTATCGATGGGGACGATCAAATCAAAGAAACATTTTTAGAACACCTCTATCAAAGATTAATTGCTGATTCTTCTGATATTGCCGTCTGTGGTTATCAAGAAATTCGCGCGTCGAGTTACTTGGATTTTATACCATCTGCTCAAGTTCTCGATTCAAAAACCGCCTTAACTAATTATTTTATTAAGCAGCGGGATCTCGATATTTTAATTTGGAATAAACTCTACAAAAAATCCCTCTTTCAGGATTTTGATATTCAATATCCAGTAGGGCAGGTACATGAAGATAATTTGACTACTTATAAACTTTTTTCTAAGGCTAAGAAAATTTCTTATTTAGATTCTGTCGAATATTATTATTATCGCACTAATAGTAATATTACTGCCAATGCGGACTCAGAATTTAAAACTTTACGTCGTCTCCAGGCTAAGCTACAGACTACCACAGAAGCTCAAAAATATCTTCCGGAAGAATATCGCTCTATCTGTGAAGTGGCTATACTTCTAGCTAAGTTTGCCTTCATGGATGCTAGTATTTCTGGAATGATTCCGGCTAAATATTTTGAAGAAAATCGTATCTGGGTGAAGCAAAATAGTAAAAAATTTCAATTCACCAAAAATCCCTATCTCACTAAAAAATTACGTTTATATTTAATCTTATTGGCACCGTTAAATGGTTTACTTTATCGAATTTTTCGTAAAATAGTTTAATTATTTATCTAAAATTTCTTCAATAATATAGCGCGGGCGTGATTTGGTTTCTGAATAAATCTTGCCAATATATTCGCCAATTAGGCCAATTGCAAACATTTGAAGTCCGCCCAGCAGCCAAATTGAACAGATGATAAAAGTCCATCCGCTCACTGCCATACCTAAAATCTTTACAGCTAAAGAATAAATAATCACTGCAAGACTCACAAAAGTTACAAGAATTCCCATTGATAAAACTAGGCGTATTGGTTGCACACTAAAAGAGGTGATTCCATCCCAAGCAAAATTCAACATCTTTTTTAATGGATAATGTGTTTCACCGGCAAATCTTTTTGCTCTGGCATAATAAACTTTGTCAGTCTTGAAGCCGATAGTCGGCACGATGCCACGTAAGAATAGATTAGTTTCTTTAAATTTGGCTAACTCTTCCAGTGCGCGCTTACTCATTAGGCGATAATCTGCAGAATTAAAAACCACCTTGACACCTAATTTCTCCATGATTTTGTAGAACATTAAGGCAGTGTTGCGCTTAAAGAAAGTATCGGTTTCACGACTATCGCGCACGCCATAAACAATTTCACAACCTTCGTTGTATTTTTCGATAAATTGATCGATTACTTCAATATCATCCTGTAAATCCGCATCAATACTGATTGAAATATCAGCATGATCTTTTGCATACATTAATCCAGCCAGTAATGCATTTTGGTGGCCGCAATTTTTCGATAATTTAATACCTACTGCAGTGGATTTATCGAATCCAGAGATAATCTCCCAGGTCTTATCTTTAGAACCGTCATTCACATAGACAATTCGGCTCTTTTCGGAGATCTTTTTCTTCTTTACTAGGCTCACAAGCTTCTTATTTAATTGTTTATTAGTTTCAGCTAGACAGGCCTCTTCGTTATAGCAGGGAACCACAATATAAAGAATATTTTTCATAAGTTTATTATAGTTGAAAAATCACCTCTTGTATATCTCTATTATGATATAATCATAAGCAAATAGGAGGTTATATGTCAGAGAGTCTCGCCACTTCAGAGAATTCCCGTGTCCACAAAAAAAGAAATTCTAGCATTGAGCTATTGCGTATTATATCTATGATAATGATTGTCGCTCATCATTTTGGTACTCATACCAACTGGGCTTCGGGTGGTCATCTAATTTTTAATGAGTATTGGGTAGAAATTCTGAAAAGTTTTGGTAAGATTGGTGTCGGTATTTTCTTTGCGATTACTGGCTATTTTCTTTATAATCGTAGGTCGTTTAAGTATCGTAAAATTTTTGATATCCTCATTCCGACTTGGACCTATTCGTTTATTTTTTTAATTATTGCGTTTATTTTGAAAGATCCAATCACTAAAATTCAATTCCCACTAAATATTCGCTTACTTAGATTAATGATGCCGATTGTTGCTAATGGTTATTGGTTCGTGACCGCCTATACCTTTATTTTCTTAATCTCCCCATATCTTAAAAAATGGTTTGATGCGATGAGTCAGCGGGATATCATTATATTTCTCCTAATTACTTGTGCTTTTAATTCGGTAATTGCAAACTTTAAGTTTCTTGTCACTTCTACCTTTGAGTTTCCATATATTGTTATTAGTCCAGCAGTTTGTTATCTATTGATCGGTTATTCGATTAATCGGTTTAAAGATCGGTTACATGATAAAAATTGGCCAATCTTTGCCTTTACTCTATCTATCGCAGTTCTATCGTTAGCCCCACTTACACTAATTTTATTTTCCAAACTAGGTTATCACGACATTCCAGGAGATATATTTACTAATATTGCCTCAACCATCATTATCGCTTCGGTATTAATAATTTTTCAAAGTTTTAACTTTAGTTCAAAATGGGTAGATCTAATTAGTGGTGCTACTTTTGGTATTTATTTAATTCATGATAATGATATTGTGTATCGTAAATTATGGCGTGGTCAGACTATGAATGTAGCTAGTCACCTTACTCTTCCTAAAATAGATTTCATATTGTATTCAATTCAAACCATTTTGGGTGTCTTTCTGGTTTGTCTTGTGATTGAGTTAATTCGACAGTTTATTTTTAAACTGATTTATAAAATAATTTCTGGTTTTTTCGCTAGACGAAAAACACGCTCTCTTAATTAGTGTTATAATAAAATTAATAAAAAGGAGTCAACCAACATGAAAATTCTCGTTACTGGAGGTACTGGCTACATTGGTTCACATACTGTCGTAGAATTAATTAAGGCTGGTCACGAAGTTACAATTATCGATAATCTATTTAATAGTAAAATCGAAGTTTTAGATAAAATCGCCACTCTCACTGGCACTAAACCGGAATTTCACAAAATTGATATTTTAGATCTCGCTGGGATGCGTGAACTTTTTCAGTCTCACGATTTTGAAGCTGTCATCCACTTCGCAGGGTTAAAGGCAGTCGCTGAATCTATCGAGAAACCCCTCGAATATTATGAAACCAACGTTCAGGGCACCGTCAATCTTTTGAAATGTATGGCTGAATTTAAGGTCAATAAAATCATCTTCAGCTCTTCCGCTACCGTTTACGGCGCGAAGAATTCCGGCAAGCTTAGTGAAGATCTCACTACCGGTGTCGCTATCACTAACCCATATGGTGAAACTAAACACGTCATCGAAAAAATCTTGGAAGCCGAAGCCGTGGCTCGTCCAGAAATGTCTGTAGTAATCTTGCGCTACTTTAATCCAGTTGGTGCTCACGAATCCGGTCTTCTCGGTGAAGATCCAAACGGTATTCCAAACAACCTTATGCCAATCGTTATGAAAGTCAGAAGCGGTGAAATTAAAGAACTCGCCATCTACGGTAATGATTATGATACACGTGATGGTACTTGTATTCGTGATTACATTCACGTTGTCGATCTCGCTCTTGGCCATTTGAAATCTATGCAAGCTTTTGCCAAGACTGGTACTTCCATCTATAATCTCGGTTCTGGTCGCGGTACTTCTGTGCTTGAAATCATGCATGCTTTCGAAGAAGCCAATCATGCTGCCTTGCCACATCGTTTTGCTGACCGTCGTCCAGGTGATCTTGCTGAAATCTTCGCTGATCCTTCTAAAGCTAAGAGGGAATTGAATTGGGAAACTACGCACACTATTGAGGACGCGATGCGCGATACGATTAACTTCCTCGATTCCGCTAAATAAAGGAGTCTTATGAAAAAATCATCCTTGCCGGTTTTCGGTGTGGGGCCAATCTATGTAATTACTTGTAGTTTAATTACCGTACTGGTTTTTCACTTAAAACGGCAGGGATTTTTTCAGACTGGTGAAATTACCTCTTTTGATTTAGTTTTTCAAATTTTTGGAATCATATTAATTTTTACAGGCGTTTTTTTCTGGATTTATGCCGTATTAATTCAAAATATTGCTCACGAAATTCAATCCGGTAAACTCGTCACTACTGGAATTTATTCCGTCACGCGTCACCCGATTTATACGGCTTTTTTCTTTATTTTTAGTGGAATTTTAATTACCGCTCATAATTTATTTATGCTCGGATTTATTCTTTTCTTTTATTTATATCTCGTAGTTTTCATGCAAAATACGGAAGAAAAATGGTTAACTAAAAAATTTGGTCAAGAATATCTCGAATATGCCAAGCGAACTCCACGCATTCTTCCCAAAATTAAATTTAAATAAACTTATTTACGAATTTTCGCGGCCAGACTTGCCAGTGGAAGTACTAACGGATTAAGGTACTTCCATTTTTTTGTCAGCGGCATCGCACTTCGTGCCACCGCCAAAGCATGAGAAATCTTAAAACGTAGATACAATTTTTTCAGCCACCTTTGTTTGAGCTTCTTGATTTCTGCTGAATCCTTTTTATCTTCCGCCCATGTCGCAATATTCTGAAAAGATTTTTGCCAGTTATTAAATTTCATTGATGAGCTTGCCACTGTGCTAGTTTCAGTACCATAGTTATAAATATAATTAGCTTTTAGAACCATACCAATTCGATTAAAGCCAGCTTCTTCCGCCGCCTTCAAATATCGTAAAACGAACATCGTATCTTCCGCAAAATCCCAACCCACTGGAAATTCTACTTTTGCTTTTTTAATCACCGAAAGTCGGAATATCTTATTAATCGCCGCATACATCCTGCCATCACTCGCCAGTAAACTTAAAATATAAGCGCGAAAATTTACTTCTTCTAGACCAGTCCAAATTTCATTAGTAAAGAAATTTTTTTCCGTCTGCATTCTCAAACGACGATAAACGTAGCCACAAACCGAGAGTGCATTTCTCGGATCTTTTTCTAAGCTTTTTAGCAGGTCTTCGATATGAGTTTTCTTCACCTCATCATCCGAATCGATAAAAGTTACATATTCTCCCGAAGCTTTTTTTAGTCCTAAATTTCTCGCCCCCGCAGCCCCCTGATTTTTTTGGCGCAGAATCGTCATATTAAGATTTTTATTTTTTAGTTTACTCTGCCTGATAAATTCTGTAACCAAATCAAAACTACCGTCTTTCGATCCGTCGTCCACGCAAATGATTTCTAAATTTTTATAACTTTGTTTAGTCAGTTTATCCAACAATTTAACTGCCGAGTCGCCCGTATTATAGATTGGAATAATTACAGAAATTAATGGTTTCATTTGTTTTGATTATAACATGCACCCTTGTCAAAACTCGCATATGATATAATTTATTTATGAATATTCCAAAAATTTGGAGCCGTAAAAATAGCATTCTTCTGAAGGAATTAGTCAAGACTGACTTTAAAATTCGCTATCAAGGTTCCGTCCTCGGTTATCTTTGGGCCGTCCTTCGTCCAATGCTTTTATTTGCCATTTTGTATACTGTTTTTGCTAAAATTTTGAAAATGGGTGGAGATATTCCACATTATTCCGTCTATCTGATGACCGGTACGGTTTTCTGGAGTTTCTTTTCGGAATGTACTAGTCAAGGTATCCAAGCTATCGTCGGCCGGAGTGACCTACTTCGCAAAATTAGTTTTCCCAAGTGGATTATTGTCGTTTCGTCCACCATTACTGCCTTGATTAACTTCTTGATTAATCTCTGTGTAATTATTGTTTTTGCCTTGCTCAATGGTGTTACACCTTCCTTCACTTGGCTTCTTGCGCCACTGGTGATTATTGAGCTTTATCTTCTCAGTCTCGGTATTGCTTTCTTCCTCGGTTCCATCAATGTCAAATATCGCGACATCTCTTCTATCTGGGAGGTCTTGATGCAGGCTCTCTTTTACGCTGTACCAATTATTTACCCAATCACCATGGTTTCCGCCAGTAGCGCTGTAGTGGCCAAGGTTTTACTGCTCAATCCTATCGCTCAGGTCATTCAAGATGCTAGGTATCTTTTAATTACTAACCAATCTATTACCGTTTGGAATTTTATCGATAATACCTTCTTGCGTCTTATTCCAGTCTTAATTACCTTATTTATTTTAGCTATCGGTAGTATCTATTTCCGAAAACACTCTAAATATTTTGCGGAGGAGGCCTAATGTCGAAAACTCAAAAATCTATTCAAAAATCTACTGAAAAAGCCGCCGAAAAAACACAAGAACGTAAAGTAGCCATCACCGTTTCGCATCTTTCCAAAACTTTTAAGCTTCCTACCGAGCGCTCTTTTGGCTTAAAGCAAGTGATTTTTAATCGCCTCCGCGGCATCAAAGGTTACACTGAACAACAAGTTCTAAACGATGTCAGTTTCAAGGTTTATGATGGTGAATTTCTCGGTATCGTCGGCCGTAATGGTTCTGGTAAATCTACTCTCTTGAAGTTACTCTCCCAGATTTATACTCCTACCAAGGGTAAGATTGAGATTGATGGTTCACTTGTACCATTTATCGAACTCGGTGTCGGTTTTAATCCTGAACTCACTGGTCGCGAAAATGTCTATCTTAATGGTGCCATGCTCGGTTTTTCTAATCAAGAAATGGATGCTATGTATGACGATATTGTGAATTTTGCCGAACTTCCAGAATTTATGGACCAGAAACTAAAAAATTATTCTTCTGGTATGCAAGTACGTCTCGCCTTTTCCATCGCCATTCGTGCGCGTGGCGATATTCTCATTCTCGATGAAGTTCTCGCTGTAGGTGATGCTGCCTTCCAGAAAAAATGTAATGATTATTTCGCCTCACTCCATGGTAAACAGACCGTGATTTTAGTGACGCATTCTATGGAAAATGTGATGGCTTATTGTGATCGTGCCATTCTCATTGAAAAAGGTAAAATTATCGAAGAAGGTGAACCCGCCAAAGTTACTGAAGCCTACCTCAAACTTTTTAATTTAAATTCCTAAATCTCTAAAATTAATCGGCTAACCACTAGCCGATTTTTGTTTCACCTCTATTTTGATTGTGTTATACTTAAAACATATTTAATTATTCAGAAAGGATTTCTATGGAAAAAACCGCTTCGGAAAAAGCTCCTGTAAGCACCAAAGAAACCACTTCAGTCAAAAACACTGCGAGTGCTGCCAAAGAAAAAATTAACGAAAACCTCGAGAAATTTAAAAAGATTCCAGCCGTTTCTTTTATTCTTTCAGTTTTTAAAAACCCAGTCACTGGTGTAAAAAAGGGAATTGCGGGTTATTCTGATTTTAATAATAGCTGGCTCCTTCCAGTTATTGCTGCCGGTACCTACACGGTCTTTAATTTAATTTTTGCTATTTTTAGAACTGTTTCTCGTCCAGCTTCACTTTTCGGTACTAAGAAAGCCGGTCTTGATTTTAGTCTCTTAAATAAATTCGATTGGTTCCAAAACACCATCGGTAATTTCTTGATTGTTCTAGCTACTATTGCTGCCATTGCTGGTATTTACTACCTCGCTGGTCTCATTATGAAGAAAAATCAGTTGAATTACTTCCGTTTGGTTACTATTGTTTCCGTGGCTTCCTTTGCTTGGATTCTTACCGCCAGTCTAATTTCACCACTTATCTTGAATGTCTCCGCTCCGATTGCTGGTGCTATTGGCTATGCTGGTATGATTTTCTCTGGTCTCGTAGTTTACGAAGCTATGAGCGCAGAACTTGAGCTTAAGGAAGATAAGAAGGTAATCGTTAATATTATCATTGCTGCTGTCATCGCCCTTGCTATTACTTTGATTAGCGCTTCTTTGATTAAAAGTAGCACGAATAGTATCGTGGATAGCTTGAATACCCTAGATTCACTTTGGCGCTAAAATCAAACTAAACAAGTAAAATCAAACTGAATAAATAAAACCAGAATTCATCTCTGGTTTTATTTTTTGCCCCGAACTGTGGTATATTTAAGATATGGACAATGCAGCAAATCTCAAATCCCGTCCGAAGAGTCTCAAGGTTAGACTTCTCGCACACTATTACGAAAAAATTTTGAAGGACCTTAAAATCATTTGTGTCACTGGCACCACCGGTAAAACCGTGACCGCTTATTATGTTTACTACATGTTGAAGCAGGCTGGTTTTCGTCCAGCAATCTTAGCTTCCGATGAAGAAATTAAGGTTGGTAATCTCTATAAGTTTATTAAGGACGCCTGGAAGGCCGATGTCGATTATCTGGTTTTGACGGCGCCAGCACATTCTTTACGCAAGGATGTCTTTTACAAGATGCCAATTCGGGTCGCTGCTTTGACGGATTTTGTCCCAGCCAGTCTTTCTGATCTCACTGCCGAGGAATATCTCGAAGCCGAAAATACTTTATTCTCCATGAATCCAGATTCTGTCGTACTTAATCGTGATGATCGTCATTATCTTGACTTTGCCGTCTTCAAGGGCGTGACTAATACTTTGACTTACGGTACTGACTACAATTCGGATTTGCGTATTGAAAATAGTAAGCTTTATAAGAAAGGCTCTGAAGCTGAATTAAACTATCACGGTTATCGCTTCAATGTTGCCTCTTTCCTCACCGGGGAACCGAATATCTCCTACATGGCCTGTGCCGCTACGATTGGTCAAGCGCTCAATCTTTCAAAAGAGCACATCATCAACGGTATTGCTGATTTCGAAGTTAATCAGGAAGAAACTGAATAATAAAAAAGACACCTTCACGGTGTCTTTTTTTTATTTTTACTACTTGCTACTTTTGCATTTCTTTTAGTAGTTCACTCGTTACCTTGATGTCTTCGAAAGGCACCGCCTCGTCTCCTCTCAGGATAGTTTTTTCGTGACCCTTGCCCAGCACTAATACGATGTCATTCTTTTTAGCTAAGCTCAAAGCCTTACGAATAGCTTCTTTTCTATCTTGAATCAGGAAGAGGTTTTTCTCGCGCATGAACCCCTGCTTTTCGGCACCTTTCGCAAATTCTTCCATAATCATCCGTGGATCTTCATCACGTGAATCATCTTCGGTTACCACGATGAAGTCACTATTTTTTGCGCCAATCTCTCCGCGCTCTTCACGTGTCGATTCGTCGCGTCGTCCCGCCCCGCCAAACAGGGAAATTACCTTGGTTTTCTCTGTGCGCGCGGATTTGATTGCTTCGAAGACTTTTAAGAATGCATCCGGCGTGTGTGCATAGTCCACAATCGCGGTAAAATCTTGCCCCTCATCGATACGATTCATTCGTCCTTCGACTGACTCTAGGCTGTATATACCATCATGAATTTGCTCTTCTGAAAGTCCGAGAATCAACCCCACTGCTGTGGCAGCTAGGGAATTATAAACCGTGAAAGTTCCCGGAATTTGAGTTTCGATTTTGAAACGTGGTAATTTCGTAGTATTTTTCCATTGATGATTGATGCCACGCGTGTTTGGGTTCACGATATATTTTACGCCACTGGCTGATTCTTCCACTTCCTCTGCCTGCAGCATTCCGTGTTTTATACCATATGTGATATAATTTGAAACTTTGGTGGCGAAGTATAGCCAGGATCCATCATCCTCATTAATCACACCGGCCTTCGCCATTTTGAATAATTTTGCTTTGGTAGCGCGATAATTTTCGAAAGTTTTATGATAATCAAGGTGTTCATGCGTGACATTGGTCTCCACCGCAATTTCAATCGGTACTCCGAAAATTCGATGTTGTGCCAAGGCATGCGAAGTGACTTCCAGTACCAAGAATTCTGCCCCCTGTTTTTCAATCTCATTCATGCGATAATTTAGTGTTTCCGCATCCACTGTCGTCATGTGTTCGATCTGCTCTTCCAGCTTATCCACTCCCCAGGCCACTGTCGTCATTAGTCCAGTTTTGTAACCCGCATGATTTAGCATCTTCCAAATCAAAAAACAGGTCGAAGTCTTGCCATTAGTTCCCGTCACTGCGATTACGCGCATTTTCTTACCCGGAAAATGATATTTTTCTGCCGCTAGTATCGCTTTTCCCAGATGATAGGGAATCACTAGGCGGTTATAATCCGGTAAATTATCCATCAAAAATGTTTTAATTTTCATAATACCTCTTTGTTAAATTATACCACACCAGATTTTTACGATAATTAGCACTCAAAGCTTGACACTGCTAATTTTTCGATTACAATAGATATATAACCATCAAACAGGAGGAACATGAT
>CAUQEK010000011.1:0-20570 GCA_963517385.1 uncultured Candidatus Saccharibacteria bacterium
GATTTGCGTAATAATAATTGCCATCAACCTCTGGGTCATGAGCCCACTCAAAATCTTTTCCTGGCAATCGATCAAGTAGTAATACCGAAATGGCGGCCATTAGAATTGAACCCATAGTTAGGATCATGAAGCCAAAACCATCTCGATAAAGAAGATTGATCGCCATAAGGATCAATGTGCCAACAATTCTGAGCAAGTTGGATGCGTCAAAAAGATCGAGCTGCTCTTTTAACTTTTCGGCCTGAGTTTTCTCTTCATCGTAACGTAACTTTCTTAAATTCTTGAATTCGTCAATTTTTATCATACTTCCCTCCCTTATGTAAAAATTAAAAGTGAATTAGAAACAAGATGCACCTATTACTTTATAATATTTTTCCTCCTTTCAAGGTGCGACTTTATATAAATCAATAGGTTAATTTATATAATAATATTTATATATTATACATTAAAATGCTTATTTTGTCAATCAAGCTAGTCGGGGATTTTTATATCAAGACTAATAAAAAAGACTGCTTGATGCAGCCTTTTGGGAGGTTATTTGCAATAATTAATTTCTAACACTATCTAGTACCTTAAATAATTCCTTGGATGGCATAAGGCTATAAAAGCTAAAGCCGCCACTCGGTTTTGGCAAGGATTTAACACCGTAAAGAGCCCATATTTGAGCCGCCTTCTTATTATCATAACTGTTATCCCACCAATCTGGCCGAAGAGAATCCCCGTTTGGTATAAAATATGCCTCGATATTTTCCAGGCGTTTTTTGGGCACCCATCTGCCAATCAGACCGAGTTGATTACAGTATAATAATGGATCCTTCCTCATACAATCGGTGGAAGACTGCTTGATTGCAGCTATCACTTCATCATTGTGCGGATTCGGATCATCGGCAAAAAATGGAATTTTACTAAAATACCATAAACGTGATAAATGTGTATGGAATACCCTTTGAATAAATCGCATAGCAGTACAGGGTACAAAGCCATCTCATATGCGACAGCGGCGCCAAAACCACCTTGAGCGTGAATTTCAAATTTTCCTTCATGTTTATCAAAGAAATCAGCTACACTCTCCCGTATACCGTCAATAACGGACCGATTACCGTTATACTGGAAAATTTGCACCTGATTAGTGGCATAATGACAAGAAACATCGTTTACATACCATGATTCGGTATCCACAGAGTCACCCTCCGCGGGTATAATTAGAATATTAACATCCTTCATTACCATCACCTCCTGTTAAGATGCAACCCCCTTTTTATATTATAACATATTTAATAATTTATGCAAAAAATAGGGCCATAGACTAACTTACGAGAGGTGGATAAGGGGCTGTTGTTCAGGTTTTTATATCAAAAAAATACCCGGACTAAACGCCCGGGTATATCGGTTTTAATAAAGGAAGTATTCAATTAGCAATCAGAGTGAAAGTTCCTTTACGGCTTTTGGCATTATAATATGCCGAAAATCGACTGTACCTATAGCGATAAGTATTATCTCCTCGAAGAAGATGATCCTTATCCACATCACAGTAACCTTTTAGAAGAAAGCTCTCTCCAGAGCCGTCTTCATGTTCAATCCCGGTTATCTTAATATTAATCACCGGTAAAGGTAAATACAGTTTAGTTGCATTATTGCTACCGTGATTTGAATATGCTTGTGGGATAGTGAAATTTACGGCAATTTTCGTGTCCTTACTATAAGAGTAAAGACATGCATCAAACAAGACACTCTTGCTTGGTCCATCAATAATACTGAAACAATTAGTTACACTCTTGACTGTAGTATTCATCCGAATACCTCCTTCTTAATGTTCGACCCAGATACATTCGTAAAATGGGTTGGCCTACCTAATCCACTATTGAATTAGTTCTTATATTCTATCATGTTTATGTTATTTTGTCAATATGTGTCACAGCCAAGTATTACTTTGTCAAAAAGCACTTGTGAGGTATTGATGATAGGTAATGATACAATAGAATTATGCAGCGACTTTTTACGATTGATCTAAAAGATTATGATTTGAGTTTAGAAAAGTTTTATCGCCCGTCGGTACGCGGGATTATTTTAGATCAAAACGGTAAGGTGGCAATGATTTATAGTGAGAAATATCATTTTTATAAATTTCCGGGTGGTGGAATCGAGGGTAGTGAGACACATCTTGAAGCTTTGAAACGAGAAATCAAAGAAGAGACCGGAATGATTTTGAAGCTGGATTCGGTGCGAGAATTTGGCGAAGTTTTGCGAACACAAAAGATACAAAAAGATGGCAAAGATGTGATTTTGGTGCAATATAATTACTATTATTTATGCGAGACTGAGAATGAAATTGGTACGCAAAGTCTGGACGATGGCGAAAAAGAGTTGGGATTTGTCTTAAAATTTGTGTCAATCGATGAGGCCATTCGGACGAATAATAATTTCCAAGGTGAACCGATTGAAAAGAATACAGTCGAGCGAGAAAATCGTATTTTGGAAATGGTAAAAAATTTATAACGCAATGGTAAAAAATTTGTAACACGATTTTAGATTTCGGCATAAAAAATCGGCTAAGGATGCCGAAATAGAAAAGCTCGCAAGTTTGCCGTTCCAATTAATCTCTACTAGAGATTAATGGTACGTCTTCCTTGCTCACTAGATTCGCAAGTTTGCCGTTCCATAAAGCTCCACAGGAGCTTTATGGTGGGGGCGGTTGGGCTCGAACCAACGACCAAGCGGTTATGAGCCGCCTGCTCTAACCCCTGAGCTACGCCCCCAAGGTAGTTTTATTTTATCATAAAATGCTATAATAGGGGAAAGGATTAGGGTGGCACCAGATATTCTTGAGAATTCTAATTATGAAAACAAATAACAAAATTCAATTACATCTGAAACTTAATCAGTTGCGTTACTGGGTAAAACACTCTTTGTTCAGTAAAGAGCGAATTATGTTTTTATTGCTGCCAGCGATGTTCGTATTTTTACTTTATTTTTCCGTGCAATCGATTACAAAAAATTGGAACTTACAGCAAACCCTGAACACCAAATTGCAAGAAAAACAACTAATGGAGCTCAAAGTTTCAAACATGAAACTGGAAAATCAATACTATGCTTCCGAAGAATATCAGGAACTGATGGCGCGAAAATTACAAGACAAAAAAGCTAGCGGTGAAACTACGGTGATGTTGCCGATTAATAGCGATATCGCGAAGCAAAAACACGCCAATCAGAAGTTCAGTTCAAACAAACAGGAACAAGACAACTCGAATTTTCGTCAATGGATGAAATTTTTGTTTAGGATTTAATAGTCTAAAATACGTAGTTTGCAATAAGAGCGGTTGACTCCGAGTGTAAACATGAATAGAATTTTGCAGGCAAAAAGTATCATGATTTTAAATTGAGAAAAAACCGGCTTGGAGGGACCGGTTCTTTCAGGGAAATATTTTGTGATATTTTTATTTTACGACCACAAGCAATTTAGGGGGCAGATTTAAAAATAAAATAAATAAACCTATTCCTACTTGGGTCGTCAAAAAGCAAAAAGAGAGATAAAAATCTAGAAACTGATAAAATAAAAAGCTCGAAGGCTTTATACATAACAAATTCTCTCCCAAAAATTGTATTAAATTGATTATAGCACCGCATAAGCAGAATGGCGGGAGAAAATTTAAGAAATTTATGTTCAAAATATTGAAATTTGGCAGAAAAAATCCCCTAATTTAAGTTAGGGGATTTTGTAATCGGTTGAAGATTATTTCTTCTTGGAAAGAGTCAAGAAACCGTTGCGTGGGTTTTCGTTGACAACGCGATCTTCTGGAAGATCAACTGGGGTACCCTTAGGGTTGTTCTCAGTCTTGGTGAAGAAATAGATAGTTTGTGGCTTGCCACCGCGAAGGGTTACTTCTGACTTGTGTAGGTAGTAGGTAATTCCCTTGCTGTTTTTATGACTATAGGCCATTTGTCCTCCTTTAAATAAGTATAGTTTTATATTAGATTAGATAAAGATAAGTGTCAAGAGATTTTATGGGGGTGAAATAGGGGTGGGAAAACTTTTATGCTTTTAACAGGGGTGGTAATCTGGAAAGTTGATGGGGGATTTTTGAGGAATTATTTCAAGAATAGAAGAGCAAGGCGAAGGAAGGCAAAAATAATTAGACGAATTACAATAGTAATGATGATAATGACGCAAAGCAGAACCGTAATCCCAGAGAGGCTTGGGGTCCAAATCGGTGAAACAAAATCGTAGCGATAAAGCGCGGTCGGTGGTAAATCGGCAGTAAGGCTGGTAGTTAACTTGTCGGTAGCTGGATAACTATTAATCACGCCAGTCATACAATTGAGATAGCCGGGACTATTCCAACCCCAGCCGTTACGAATAGCCTGCGGTTTACAGGTTTCCATAGCCTTGGCAAAGATATTGCCATTAGGATTAGCGTCGGGATTTTGACTGAGCTTAGACTCGGCTTCGCGTAAGGCAACGGTGGCCTGGCGGTTATATTGATGTTCCAAATAAATTGGACCAGTGCCGAAGGTCAGTGTGGTATGACCGTTCTTTTCGACAAAATTCACGATAGTATGAGAAGAACTAAAATCTCGCAAGTTTTTCAGGGCGGTGCGAATATTTTGGTCAATTTCGGCTTGTGGCAAATCGGTGCCGTCAGCAGCCTTACCCTCGTCAGCTTTTTCGACCTTGGTTTTTAAATCCATCATTTTCAGATGATCAAAACGCAAAAAGGTGGCAGAAAGAAAAAGTAGTGGCAATAGGCTCAAAAATAATTGCCAAGTCTTGATTTGTTTTAAGAAAGTCAAAAAGCGCTTCCTCTTGTCTTCCTGACGCTCCTGCTTCAAAACACCACCCATACTGGTTTTAATTATATCATAAGAACTTTTGGCGGAGCCATGGGTCAGCATCGCCGGCGGACATCAAGATGACCAGATAATTATCGGCAAGATCCTGGCGAAGCTTGGCAAAAAGCGTATCATCCAGTTCGACTGCGGTGCCAATTTCAGGATTATCTAGAGAATTAATAAAATCACTTGGAGTGAGAATTTTTAGTTTAGGATCTTCGCGCGAAAGATAGGTTGGCAACCAATAAAGCCTTTTGATGCCATGGAAAATATCGCGATATTCATCGAAGAATTCATGCTGACGAATATTTTGGTGAGGCTGATAAAGAATTACTACACCCTTTTTCTGAGTGCGTTTAGCTTCCTCGAGAGCAACATTAATAGTGGCACGAATTTCCTCTGGGTGATGTGCGTAATCGGAATAAAGGCCGTCAGCTAGGCGCTCAAAGCGACGTCCGACACCCGGGAATTGATTAATCGCCTGAATAATTTCTTCATGATTAATTTCGCGACCGAGTGACTCGAGAATTCGTTGTACGGCCTTAATCGCGAGCGTGGCATCGAGACGGCGCGCTTCACCTGGCAACATTAATTCCTTGGCTGACATTAAAACCACGTCAGGATGCTTATCAGCGAGAAACTCGGCGTGATGAAGATTGGCGTGTGGGCCAAAAATGAGGTGCTCGCTCTGGGATTCGAATTTCAAAAAGGCTTCTTGATATTCAGCTTCCGTGGCAAAAATATCGGAATGATCATAGGAGACAAAAGTGATAAGCGAAAGCCAAGGATGAAAGGCGAGGAAGTTACGGTCATATTCATCAGCTTCATAAAGTAAAAATTGATCATCGGCATCATACTTAGCGGAAGGGGCAAAATTAAGCGTCGAGCCGACCATATAGGAGGCTTTCAAACCGAGCTTTTGACTAAGCCAAATTAGCATAGAGGTAGTGGTGGTTTTACCGTGCGTGCCAGCGACTGCCACCATCTTGAGATGATGAGTTTCGACGAGAGTTTCAATTAGCTCATCACGCTTACTAATTTTTAGACCGAGCGCCTTGGCGCGTTGATATTCGGGATGAGATTCGGTGATAGCCGAGGTATGCACATACCAGTCGATAGGATGCTTTTGATGAATCTCCGCGAGATAATCACCAGTTTGTGGACCAATAGCAAAGGTGAGATTTTTGGCCTTTAGTTCCTTGGTGATCGGACCCTCATGAAGGTCGGAACCAAAAACTTGATGTCCGGCATCGTGAGCGAAGAGGGCGAGGGGTCCCATGCCAGTACCGGAAATACCAGAGATAAAAATGTTCATAATTTTTTCCTAAAGAAGTTAGTATCGTAAATTTCGGCGCCGTGGGCTTTGTAAAAATTCTGGGCTACTTCACGGCCATGACCGCAAGTAAATTCGAGATTTTTGCAGCCTTTTTCCCTAGCCCAATCTTCGTAGGCCTGGAAAATGAGATCCCCCACGCCTTTACCACGAGCGCTACTATCTACCACAAAATCTTCGAGATAGGCATTTTTATAAATTCCGGCACCAAAAGTTACGGAAACTGAAGCCATACCGAGAATCTGTCCATCTTCCACGGCAAAAATGAGATCATGATAAGGTGACTGAGCGATTTCCGTGAACCAATCTGGGCTGATTTCACCCTTGTCCTTACCACTGCGGGAAAGCTGAATCAGAAGCTCACGCACACGTGTGGCGATTTCTGGTTGATATACAGATAGACGTTCAATTTTAACCATAATTCCCTTTCTTTATTCAAATACGGTTTCAGTGAGGTGCTCAGCAATGGCGTCAGCAGTTTTTTGAATCGCCTCAGCGTCGTCGCCCCAGATAGTAATGCGCACCAAATCTTCAGTGCCAGAGGCGCGGATATTGATTGACCAGCCGGCAGGTAGGTTCTCAGTTTCAGTAGTAATGAATTGCTGAGCGGTTTCCGAGAGATTGCGGAAAGCTTGCTTGGTCTGACTATCGACTGGCTGATTTTTGATGGTTTGTGGGAGTTTTTGGAAATTTCGACAAAGAGTAGATAAGGTCGGAAGGATACGTTCAGAATTTTCAGAGGTTTGACCAGTTTTTTCATCTTGGATAGTTTGATAATCTGCAAGCAAAGTATCTTCATGATTAAATTTATCGCGTGCCTCAGAGAGAATTTTGGTAATAACGAGCGCAGTAAGCACACCGTCGCCCATTGGTTCACCTGGCAGAATAATATGTCCACTCTGTTCGCCGCCCAGAAGAATGCCATCTTCACGCATTTTGGCAGAAACATTTTGGTCGCCGACATCGGTCATGGCGATTTTAATACCAGTTTTTTCCGCCCAACGTAAAAGACCTTTATTAGCCATAATCGTGACACAAACTTCTGGAACACCCAAATAATTAGCTAAAATCACAATCATATCATCGCCATCGATAATCTGACCGTTTCGATCAATCATCAAGCAGCGATCGCCGTCACCATCAAAGGCCGCACCAAAATCGAGTTGTTGTTCTTTAACTAATTGGATGAGCGGCTCAAGATGAGTACTACCACAGCCAGCGTTAATTTTTTCACCAAAACTAGAGTCTTCATTAATAGTGATAACTTCGGCGCCAAGTTCTTCAAAAATTTGCTTAGCGGTAACAGAGGTGGCACCGCAGGCGAGATCTAAACCAATGCGCAGACCGGAAAAATCAGGCTTTTGGCGTACCGAGGTGGTAGCTGGACCAAATTGGGCGAGATAAGTGCGGAGATGGTCAAGATAGCGCGAAAGAGCGTCTTCATGAAGATCTTCACGAAATTCTGGACTATGCACATCAAAACCAGATTCATTTTCTAGAGCATTTTCGATCGCATTGACACCGGACTGCGAAAGTTTAATGCCGTAGGGGTATTTTTTAACTAGATGTGCGAGATTTTCACCGGAATCATTAGTGCCAGTACCGGAAAAAGCGACGCCACCTGGCATGGTAGCCTCGAGCCCGCCAATCGTATCACCGCGTTCGAAAATTTTAATACCATTATCAGTGTAGGGATTATGAGAAGCGGTAATATCAATAGCTAGGTCGTAACCCATTTCATAAAAAGCGTAATTAATCGCTGGGGTAGGCAAGACACCCACCGTACCGTGATCAATTCCGACAGTTTCCAGGGCTTCCTCAAAATAACGAATCATCCATTCAGTGGATTCACGTGTATCGCCACCAATTAAAACCCGAGCTGGACGTTCGAGACCACTTTCATCCTCTTTTGCATTACCTAAATAACGCACAATACCGAGAGTAACAGCTTGGATAAAGCCAGGGGTAAAAGCTTCTGCCTTTTGTCTAATACCGTCAGTACCGAAATATTTGATTTTACCTTTCATAACACTCCATTTTCAACTAGTTTCTATTATACATCTTGGAGGTAAGCGGCGCAAAAATTAGTGCTTAGCAAGCAATAACATATATTCAATAACTTTCAAGACATCTTCTTCGGTACTACCGCGAGAGAGGTCGGAAATTGGCGCGTTAAAGCCCTGAAGAATTGGGCCGGCAGCCGTAAAGCCACCGAATTGCTCCATGGCCTTATAGAGGATATTGCCAGTGTTAAGATCAGGGACAATTAAGGTGTTAGCGAAGCCAGCAACTGGAGAATCTGGGGCTTTTTTCTGACCGATGCGCGGATTAATCGCGGCATCAAGTTGCAATTCACCATCGACAAGGAGTTCAGGGTGAGAGGCTTTCAGTTTTACAATGGTTTCTTGGATCAAATCAATAGTCTCATCGCGACCACCGGAACCCTTGGTGGAAAAACTAAGGAAGGCGACCTTCGGGATAGGGAAAATTTTGCTCGCGGTTTCGACAGTCTGGACGGCAATATCATAAAGTTGATCAGGGGTAGGATGTTTACAGGCAGCCGCATCAGCAAGTATATAAGTTTCATTTTCACGCTCCAGGATGAAACTAGCGGAAAAAGTCGGCTTTAAGAGATTTCGCGGATTCTTCACCCCGATGAGATCACGACAAGCCAAAATTACATCACGTGAAGAATAATCAATGCCAGCAATTAGAGAATCGGCGAGCTGATTTTTCACTGCAAGACAGGCATGCTCGAGCGAATCAGCACCGACTAGTTCAAAATCAGGAAATTTTTCGCGAGCTTTTTCGATGGCAGATTTAATAATGAGATTTTCTAATTCGGGGAAGACGATGCGTGTTTTCATGTTTTAATTATAGCGAAGAAATGAAAAAAGAGGCTAAAACTTAGCCTCTTTCTGAAGTTGTGGTGCTTAATTTTGTCATTTTTTAGCCAACGTTACAGCTGGGCTCGCGGCGGTAGGATACATCATAATCATCATCATTTTTAATGGCGGTAATGTGACCATGATTTACTCCGTCTGGATGCCATTGACCACCATAATAGAGGTCAATGCGACCCTGCCTAGCAACTAGCTTAACGTCGCTACCCGTGGGTACTCCCATCAGGTGGAGCAGTTTGTCAAGATAAGACCTGATCTTAATATCCTCAGGAGAAGTTAGACTTTCGATGAAGCTTTTCTTCTTCTGATAGATAGCGTCTTTCTCGCTATATTCCTCCTTTCGTTGGGAAAAGATTTTTTCCCAAGTCACTTTTTGTTGCTTTGTTTCTTCAAACTTCTCCCTAATCCTGCAGAGTTCGGGGTGTAGCTTGGGATTGTAATAAGCCTTCTTCTCGCTAATCATCTGATTTTTTTTCTTGATAAGGTCATCATATTCCTTTTTTAGATCCTGATTAGCGGGGTCCTGTTGTTGACACTCGAAGTTACGTTGAATCTGAGTGATGATTTGGCCGGTTTCATTGTAAAGCTTCGCAGCTTCATCTCCGCCAAAATAGCTCATCGTTTTTCTCAAATATTCAATTTCGGTGTCAGCTTCCTTACACTTCTTCTCGGCTTCGTCCATCAATCTTTTCGCAGATTTGACTTCCTGAAGCAGAGCATCAAGCTCGATTTTCTCTTCCGCTAGAGATTTCATGACTCCACCTCCCTTTTTTGCGAGTCAATAAGTAACAAATAAGCATATAAAACTCCTTAAAGAACTAGCCGTAGCTAATTTGTCACTAGAGTAACGCAGGTATTATATCATATTTTTATAAAAATTCAAAATTTTCGGCAAAAAGTGCTGGATAGAGGACTGGAACCAGGTAAATATGCAGGGCATTCGGAAGGCCTGAGAAGAAGCAAACAGAGGCGGCATAAGCTAAAATTAGAGAGGTAAAATAGAGTTTGGCCGGAGCAATACTAGAGATTAAGCTGGTGAAGTTAGATTTTTTCATGGATTGCTTGGAGGATTGTTTAAAGGATAGTTTTACAGGCTTTTTATGAGAATAACAGAGATAAAATACGCAAATACCGCTACAGAAAATAATTAAGATACCGATGAAACCGGTCTCGACTAGGATAGCAATATATTCGTTTTGAGTAATTTCTTTAGTGGAGCCAAGCTCTGGGAAGGCTTTGTAGAGAGTGACGCCAGAGGACCCAAGGCCAGAACCGAAGAAAAATTGCTTTGGATGGCTAAAAGCGAGGCGTAAACCCATCCGTGATAGCTTGACACGAATGTCAGTTGATTCTGTAATATAACCATCGAAAAGTGGGGCATGAGTGTTGGTATTAATATGGTTAGTGTCATGAGCGGAAAAATTAGATGAGTTATTATGAGGCAGAATATTAAAAGATTCACTCTGGTCGACTGGAGATTTTTTAGATTCAGGGAGAGGAATCTTGACGCGACCAAGCGTCATTTGGCTAATTGAACGACTAACTCCACCCAAAAAAGTATCAGAGGTAGGACCAAGCTCCGACATTAAACCTTGAGCGAGTGTAACAAAAATCAGAGGAAGTAAGATTAGTGAGATGATCTTCGAGGCGGCAAGAAGCTTCTTTTTGGTGTGAAATATTTCATAAAGAAAAATCACTGCGATGGCCAGGAAGAAGGAGTAGGTTGCTCCCCTTGAAAAAATTAGAAAAAGTGTTGAAATAATATAACCGGCTAGTGCGGGGTAGCGGATTTTAGCTTGACGAGTTTGATCATTTTTCGGATGAATTACTCGAAAAACCAGAAAGATGGCCGGGGCAAGTAAGAGGTTACCCATAAACTGCGGCTCAATAGCAAAACCATTGGGGTGAGGAAAACCAAAGGAGAGGTTAGTGCAGCCAAGACAGAGGAAGATTTTATCACCAGGAATATTAAAAGTATTTAAAATGGCTTGTAGCCAACAGAAACTAGCGGACAAGGTAGCGCCTAAAAGAAAGGGGTTTTCGAGTGAGAGGGGTGTCTTTTTTAATATAATATTTTTATAAAAAGTCAATAGGGAAAGATAAAGACACCAGATGATCCCAGCGGTCATAAGACCGCGAAATTTATTGGAACTCCAGAGAAGAGTGAGCGAAAAATAGAGTGGAATACTGCTCAAAATCAGGGGAATCTGCACGGGGACTTTAGTGAGTGGAGTTTTTTTCGTAATGAGATTACAGAGATCAATTAGGAGGACAGGTAGAGATAAAAAACCCATCAAAAGCAGCCATACCAGAGGTAGGGAAAACTCGTAATTAGATGACTCAGTAGAAAAAAGTGGAATGACTGGATAATAAGAGAAAAAGAGAATAATGGGCAAAATCCAAAAGAAACGACGGTGAAGAGGGAGAAGTTTTTGGTTCAAGTTTTCAAGTTTGTTTTGGAGATTATCTAACATGAGTTTTCCCTGTACGTTAAGGTTTTATTTTGGTTCTTTTGGCGTTTTTTGGACTTTTTCGATAAATTGACGAATTTTTCGATGGAAGTTTTCCGTACTAAACTTAGTGGCAGTGGCAGAAATTTCCTGAGGCGAAAGAAAAGAATTTACGGATTTTGCTTCAAAATTTTTCAAAGTTTGAGCAAGGGAATCGACGGATTGCTCTTCAAAGAAGAGGCCGTTTATATCATCCTGAATGTAATCCATGGCGCCACCTTGCTTCAAAGCGATGACTGGACAGCCAGAAGCTAATGCCTCGACTGGAGCAATGCCGAAAGGTTCATTAGATGGAAAAACGAAGGCCTTGGCATATTTAACAAATTCCTTAAGATCAGACTGCGGCAAGACATCGAAGAAGACTACACGCTTCGAGCCGGCGGCCTGACTAACTAGCGATTCATGAGCTGCACCATTACCGATGAGAATTAAATTAAGCTGAAGTTTCTTACAAGCGGCAATAATTAAATCTAGACGTTTCCAATTGACTTGACGAGAAAAATTCAAATAAAATCCTTCCTTGAGGAAACTTTTTGGGAGCTTTTGGAGGATTTCCGGGAGTTCCCTAGCGGATTTTTCAGAGATAATTTGACTTTTATTGTGTTTTATGTTGTTTCCTAGTTTTATCTTCGTTTGCTTTTTCTTTGAATTATGTTGTGATAATGTTTGACAATTCGATTGAATTATTTCACGATATGGAGCGACGGCTTGAAAGTTTTCCACAGCCACAGGTGGATAAATAATCGTGCTTTCCCTTTCGTAAAATTGTTTGATTTCGTGCTCGGCGAAATCTGAGATGGTTAGATAGTAATCTGGACGCTCGGCCGCTTCAAGGTCTTTTTTGCGTAGATTTTTTACCATGAGGCGAAAAACTGGACGAACCAGAAAATTTAATTTGCCAAAGCCAGGATCTTCGAGATATTCCCTATATTTCCCCCAATAGTACTGGGTCGGGACATGGCAATAACAGATATGAGCACCAGGTTTAGTTTTGACAAACTTAGCATCGCAACCAGAGACCGAAATAACCAAATCATAGGTAGTGAGATCGAGATGCTTGAAATAATTCTGACGTAAAGGGGCGATAAACTTACGCAAAAAGGCTGGCAGGAGATTCAACCAACCGGTTTTAACCTCGGCATCGAGAAACCAATTGATTTGCTTAGGGCGATATTGAGAGGTATAAATTGGGGCATCTGGATAAATGCGGTGTAATTCCCTTAAAACCTGTTCAGCACCACCGACCACGGTGAGCCAATCACAAACTAAAGCGATTTTTGGTTCGCCGATTTTCAACTTAGCGGCTTTTGTATTGGTGGTTTTCGATTCAGTCATTTTTGACTTGGTGATTTTCGATTCAGCCATTTATTTGGCGCCTTTTTGAAAAATTACCGCACGAATAGTTTGAAGCATAATCTGCAAATCGAAGAGTACCGACCAGTTTTGAATGTAATAGAGATCTAGGGATCGTCTTTCATCAAAACTAATGTCACGACGACCAGAGACTTGGGCTAGACCAGTGAGACCGGATTTGACTGTAAGAAGAAGTGAGCGGTCACCGTAATTACGTAATTCCCCCGGGACTAGGGCGCGTGGACCAACGAGAGAGATGTCACCACGTAAAACATTAAATAACTGAGGCAATTCATCGAGCGAGGTGGCGCGCAAGAATTTACCGATACGCGTAATGCGAGGGTCGCGCATTAGAAAATCTCCATTTTTACGATACTGATGAGAGAGTTCGGCGGCAGAAGTAATCTTCCCTTCTTTCTCCATTTTAGCGAAGGCTTCCTCCGGGGTCATACCAGAATAAGCCGTCTTCATACTACGGAATTTGAGAATTTTAAACTTGCGATTATATTGAGTGAGGCGATATTCACTGTAGATAGTTTTCGATTTCGGATCGGAAATTTTAAGACAAAGCCAGATAATTAGCATCGGAATAAAGGCTAAAATAATACCAATAAGACTAAAGATAATATCCATGAAGCGCTTAATAATACGAGCATTCCCCACGAGCGGCGTAACCTTAACTAAAATAGCCGGCGTGCTGCCGATAAGCTCAAGTTGTCCCATATGCTGAGAAAGTGCGGCTTCGGACGGGATAAAATAATAGAGGAGATGGTGGTTAATCGACTGACGGTAAACATACTCAGTTTGACGTTCATCAGTTTGAAAAATCACATCAACCGTCTGATCTTTCAAGGCATCTTTCAAGGAAGAATATTGAAAATGGCGGAGTTCTTTCGGAATATATTTACTTCCAGCCACTACGCCGACTAGACGGTAACCATCCTCGGGATAGGCCAAGATTTGATTAATTAGGTAAGTGGTATTTTTTGAATTACCGACGATAATAGCCCGCTTGATACCGATTTTTTGCAACATAAAACGTTTGCGGAAGAATTTTAAAATTATTCGCATAAAGAGGAGCGAAATAAAGCAAGTGAAGACCGCGTAAACCGCAATTAAACGGACGGGAAAGAGATTTTCTTGAATAAAAAAATCTAAGGTAATAATACCCATAATGCCCACCACCGAAGCCACAAAGAGACGGTAAAGTTCACCCCACCTGGATTTGGCAAAAATCACATCTTTACGATAGAGCCCCATAATGAAGAGCATAATAATCCAAAGCGGAACCAAGAAAACCAGCGGCAAGATAAATTCCATAGAAGTAAGCTCAAAATAATATGGGCGGGTGTCGAGTTTAGTGCGAATCATGTAGGCAAAAGCAAAAGAAGCGATGATTGCAATAATGTCGCCTAAGATGAGAAATAAACGAAAAATAAAATCGGAATTTTTCTTCATTAGTCTTATTTTAACCCAAGAGAAAGCTTTTTTAAAGAGAAAGAAAAAACTATGCAGATTAACTGCATAGTTTATTTTTTGAGTGAGGTGGGTCTTTATCTTACTTATTCGACGGTAACCGATTTGGCAAGATTACGTGGCTGGTCGACATTATTACCACGATAAACTGCTAAGTAATAAGCAAACATTTGACTTAAGAGATTGAAAAGAAGTGGAGTGAGTAATTGAAGCTTAGTGTCAATTTTTACCACACCTTCCACTGGTAAATCGACTTCCGTATCGGAAAAGACAATCACATGACCGCCGCGCGCCAAAACTTCCTGAATGCCAGAAATAGATTTTTCGAACAAGAAACCAGATTGCAACATCACAACTTCGAAGAAACGATCATCGATCAAAGCGATGGGGCCGTGTTTTAATTCCCCAGTTGGATAACCGTTAGCATCAATGTAAGAAATTTCCTTGAGCTTCAAAGCCCCTTCGAGGGCGATAGGGTAATTCACATCACGGCCGAGATAAATCGCGTGCTCGTAATTCGTATAGTTCTTGGCGAGCTTAGAAATTTCATCCTGTTTTTCATGCAAGATACGCTTAATTTCCTCTGGCAGAAGACTAATTTCGTCTACCAAGGCGGCAACTTGACGAGCGTTCAGACCCTTAGCTTCAGCAATAGTCAGACCGAACATTAAAATGGCAATGACCTGAGAAGTATAAGCCTTGGTACTGGCGACGGAAATTTCCGGACCAGCATGAACATAAGTACCACCGTCGACTTCACGCGCAATAGTCGAGCCAATAGCATTGACGATACCGATAGTTTTGGTACCCTGAGATTTGATTTCACGAAGACAGGCTAAGGTATCAGCGGTTTCACCAGACTGAGAAATAATGAGCGCCACCGAATGATCTGGGATGTAGGCATGACGGTAACGATATTCGGAAGCAATCACCGGCTCAATGGTAACACCAGGTAGAACCTGTTCGATGAGATAAGCGGCAGTATTAGCAGCATAATAAGCGGTACCACAACCAACCAAAATGATGTGCTTGATTTCTTTTAGTTCCTTGACAGAAAGATTTGGACCACCGAGATGCACGGTATGTTCTTTCGCATTAATACGACCACGCAAAGTTTCTTTCAAGCTATCTGGTTGTTCCATAATTTCTTTAAGCAAGAAATGATCGTAGCCACCTTTTTGAATAGCTGAAAGGTCGGTGAGAATTTTTTCAACTTTCACAGAAACCGGCTGAAGATCGAGAGTTTTAACTTCGACATGATCTTTAGAAATGAGGGCAACTTCGCCGTCATTAAGATAAATTGCATTTTTAGTATTACCAATAAGCGCGGAAGCATCTGAGGCGATGAGGGTTTCATGCTCACCTACACCAATGACAAGAGGCGAACCAGAGCGAGCCACCACGAGATGTTCGGTATCGTCAACTGACATCACGGCGATACCGTAAGTACCAGAGACAAGTTTGAGTGCCTGAGTTACAGAGTCGAGTAAATTATGCGATTCCTGATAAAAACTATCGATGAGAGCCGCAAGCACCTCCGTATCAGTCTCGGACTTAAATTGATATTTCTCAGAGAGCTCTTTTTTCAAGGCTTTATAATTTTCGATAATACCGTTATGAACCAAGAAAATGCTACCGACATGATGCGGGTGAGCATTGGTCTCGGATGGATTACCGTGAGTAGCCCAACGAGTATGGCCGATACCAATGTGATCAGACGTATAATGATCTTTAATTTTAGCTTCTAGATTGATGATCTTGCCAACCGCACGTAGTAACGTAGGGTTCTGGTTTTGATCAAGAGTTGCCACACCGGCTGAATCATAACCACGATACTCTAGGCGCTTAAGGCCTGAGAGTAAGAATTCTTGAGCGTTATTTTTTCCAACATATCCGACAATTCCACACATATAACCTCCTTTTTTTCGATTATAACAGAAAAAACACCGCATGAGCGATGTTTTATGAGAGATAGGCGAGTGATTCAATGATTTTAATGACACTAGGGTCCACTGGTTTCATAGGACCAACTCGCACCGGTAGATTTTCGGAAAGATTATTGAATGATGATTTTGCTAATTTTGGCTGAGAATTTTTCTGAGAAAAGAGCCTTCGAATAGTTTGACAGACCGGTCGATATTGAATGCCGTCGGTCAAACGATAACTTTTTTCCATGGGAATACGCCGAGTTAAAAGCATTGACTTAATATCTGGCTCCAAGCTAGTAGCCTGAATCGAAAAATATCTTAGCTGCCGAGCTAATTCCTGCCGAGCCTGATCAAGATCTTCCATTTGCTGACGATTTTGCTGAGGCAACTCCGTATGAGATAATTCCTTTTCCTCATTCTGGATTAAGTATTGCTCATAAAAATCATATAGTCCAGAAAGTAGACGTGCACTCTGAGTAAGATTCTCGTAAATAGCTGAGAAATTAGTTTCCCGACTGAGCGGGCGCGTAAGTTCATGACAACTCGCGTGATAAAAAGTTATACGCGCAAAAGTCTGATGACGTTCTTCGGTGGAAAAAAGTTTTTCCTCATTACACCGACGCGAATCCAGCGCAATTTCCTGCGACTGCAGCAACACATTATCGATAGTTTGAAGTAATTTATAATGTAAACGGTGAACTTTTTCCGCTTGCGCTAAATAAGATTCTTCCAAATAAACGACAACTTCACGATCTAAAATAACCATTAGTTCCCCCCCTTCATATTTTCCAAAAACTAGTAATGTACTAACAAGTCTTTTTCATTATAAGACAGGGGTAGACATTTGCCAAACAAAAGCGTTATGATGATTTTAACAATTTTATGAAAATTTATTTAATTCGTCATGGAGAAAGTTTGGCTAATCTAGGTTTAGTATCAGCGGATTTTTCTATGGATAATCAAAATACTTTATCCAAAAAAGGTGAAAATCAGATACAGGCAATTATACCGGCCTTCCTGAATTGTAATATTATACGAATTTTTTCTTCACCAATGAAACGAGCTGTCAAAAGTGCAGAAATATTACAATCTGGCCTAGTTAATAAACCAAAAATCATGATTGATAATCGTCTAAAAGAGATTGACTACGGAATTTTTACCGACGATCGAGATAATCCTGAAATGCAAAATATCGCCAAGAAACAAATTGCCGGTGACCAAGAAATTCGCTTTGGCGGTGGAGAAAATATACGTGAAATTTTGGAGAGATTTTTAGGTTTCTTAGTTGATACTTATAAAGAAAATCAAAATGACGAAATTATTATTCTTTCACATGGTCGTCTACTATCAATTGTGAGTAAAAAAATTGAAGAGCTTTGCCAGAAAAAAATTAGAAAATCCCAAATAAATAACGCTTCAATAATTGAAGTTGAATTAAATAATAATGATATTAATTTATTAAAAACTTATTTAAATACCTTAAAAAACTAATTTTAAAATTGTTTTTTCATCGTGTTTATGGTAAAATCTTGGTAGTTAATTAAATAGTAAAATATTAAAAGAGAGGTGGGTATGGATCTGGCATCAGGGACAGATAATGGCAATAACGCCGACCTAAATCAAATACAAAATCAATTCGGCATCCCTCCGATGCCACCAACCGATAGCGCAATGCCGGCTTTTGATCCTGGCGCAACTTTTGGTGTACCGACAGAAACTATTACCGGCAATAGTACAAATTCTGCCCCAACTTTCGAAAATAATGGAGCTTCACAAGTCATGCAAGATTTAACTAACCAAGGTCCAGCCCCAATTTTGGAGCCAACCGAAAATACTAATACGGAAAATACTTTCGCTACCCCAGCTATGGATTTAAGTAATTTGGGCGTCGAAGCAACGGCCGAAAAACCTGCAGAAGTAGCTACCGAAGTAAACACCGAAGCTGCAGCACCAGCAATCAATCTCGAGACTGCCGCTCCAGCAACTCCTGAAGCTGCAATAGAAGACAGTAAATTAGAAGACGTAAAGAAGCAAATGTTGCAAGATCTTTATCCTTTGATGGATAAAATCAAAATTAACCCTGACCAAAAATTCAAAGTCTACAAACAAATGATTGAATCGACCGGTGACAAAGAAATGATTACTGCCGCCTACGATACGGCTAAAAGCCTAACCGATGAAACCGAGCGCGCTGAAGCATTACTTTACCTCATCGAAAAAGCTGACAATTAATTAAAAAGAATTTCACAAAAAACTATCGGATGACCGATAGTTTTTTCTAGGAGAAGGTTATTTGCTATTTTAAAAACTATAAGCTTGGCCAAGCGGCCTAGAGCGTGTTTTTAAAAAGTAAATAACTTCTCCACTTTTAGTACATGCCTCCGCCCATGGCTTCTGGTTCAGATTTTTCTGGAATATCGACAATGAGGGCACCCATAGTGATTGCAGTAGCCGAAATACTAATGGCGTTCTGAACAGCTTCACGAGTAACACGAGCTGGATCGATGACGCCGGCTTTCTTCAAATCTTGCAAGCCTTTTTCTGGTTGCATAACATTAACGCCAAAACCTGGCTTAGCTTTTTCAACTTCAGAAAGCAGAGCCTGGGAATTCAAACCAGCATTTTCGGTGATGTGAATAAATGGCGCCTTGAGAGCATTTTTGACGATCTTAGTACCGAGGTCAGAATCATCTAAAGTATTCGCAAGATTAACTAGAGTAACACCACCACCAGCCACAATTCCCTCATCAAGGGCAGCCTTCGTGGCAGCGACGGCATCATCAACACGATATTTTTTCTCGTCGATTTCAGTTTCGGTAGCACCACCAACTTTAATCACAGCAACTTTACCAAGAAGAGCAGCGGCGCGCTTGTTAAATTGTTCACGATCGTAATCAGAGGTAGCGAGATTGGCTTGAGATTTAATCAATTCAATACGAGCTTTAACTTCCTTGCTATCGCCATTACCACTAATAATGGTCGACTCGTCCTTGGTGGCGATAATTTTCTTGGCAGAACCTAAGAGATCAAGATCGGCGTCTTCGAGCTTCATGCCACGTTCCTCGGAGATAACAGTGGCACCAGTGAGGACAGCGATGTCTTCCAGAATTTCCTTACGGCGGTCACCAAAGGAAGGAGCTTTCAAGACGAGAGTATTAAAGACACCCTTAAGTTTATTTAAGACGAGGAGTGAGAGAGCTTCCCCGCTAACTTCTTCGGCAATAATCACGAGATCCTTGCGACCAGATTGCATGACTTTTTCGAGAATTGGCAGGATTTCATTATTGGAAGAAATTTTCTTATCGGTGAGAAGAATAAGGGGCTTATCAAAAATCGCTTCTTGACGATTCACATCCGTGACGAAGAATGGAGAGCTGTAACCCTTGTCATAGCTAAAACCTTCGACGATTTCCTGCTCCATTTCGAGACCTTGACCTGGCTCGACAGTCACCACGCCGTCTTTACCGATTTTAGAAATCACTCCAGCAATCAATTCACCGATGGCGGCATCACCAGCGGAAATAGTGGCAACTTCGGTGATTTTCTTGCTATCACCAGTAATTTGCTCGGCAGACTGATTAATTTTTTCGACGATTTCTGCGCCAGCTTTTTCGATACCAGCACGAAGTTCCATTGGATTAACGCCAGCGGTAATCAGCTTATTAGCTTCACTTAGAATATTATAGGTGAGGACAGTAACAGTGGTAGTACCGTCACCAGCGACCTTATTTAGTTTCTGAGCGGCGGACTTGATTAGCTTGGCGCCGACTTGCTCACCGAGATTAGCCTCTGTGCTGCCAAGATCGACAGCTTCGGCGACGGTCACACCATCATGAGTGATGGTTGGATTACCATAAGATTTTTCGATGACCACGTTTTGACCTTTAGGACCAAAAGTCACTTTCACAGCGTCATAAAGTTGCTTGGCACCGCTCAAGATTTTTTCACGAGATTCTTGTGCATAAAAAATTTTCTTAGCCATAATGCTCCTTATTTAATAATTGCTAAAATATCCTCTTCACGAACGATGAGATATTCTTGAGATTCGAATTTCACATCGGTGGTAGAGTATTCTTTAAAAATAATTTTGTCACCGGCTTTGACGTTTTTGACATCTGGGCCAACGGATTCAACAACGGCATAGGCTGGTTTTTCATTTTGATGGCCAGCGAGAAGAATTCCAGATGCAGTTTTTTCAGCAGGCTCTGCTTTTTTTGCAACGACACGGTCACTTAATGGA
>CAUQEK010000012.1:0-19535 GCA_963517385.1 uncultured Candidatus Saccharibacteria bacterium
ACTATTATAAAGCAATTTCCTATTCCCTCCCAGAAATATTTAAAAATGCTTTTGATTTTCCATAAATTTATCTAATGTACGATGGAAAATACCATAGTCAAGCGGGTGGTTATCTGGCAAAAAACATAACTATAAGCCACAACCATCACCGCTTGAAATTGACCGCTCCACTTTTAGTGGGGCAAAAGATCAGCCTCAGCTGATACGCCAGAAAATCTGGCTAACGTAGTCTTAGTCGCTACATTGGTCTTTCTCCTAATTGTTAATGTGTTGTTTATTTGTATTTTTGTCTTTCGACATTCTTATGGTATCATGGGTGTCTAATTTATGCAAGCCTTTTTCATTAAATATTTAAGTAATAAATACAACATAATAGTATAATAAACTGTTAAATATCTAAAATATCAAACATCTATAATTGTATAAATTACTACAAAATAGCCAAAAACCATCCATGTTGTAATTAAAAACTTAACAAAATACAACAATATTCATAGAAAATTACCTAAAATCTCATTCTAAATACTATAGAAAATCACCCTAACTTTAGTCATACTAAAATTTAAATAATTCCCCCTTTTTTATATTGCTGAACCAAAAAAACCTTTACTATTCCCTTTTCTTTTTTTCTGATCAAAAATGCTTCCATGTACCAACCGACAAAAACTCACAAAAAAATAACGTCTAAAAAACGTCTAACAATAAAAGATCCTAGTTGTTATAAAAATCATTCATATTTTAAAAAAATAATTTTAGAAAACCACTAAAACTATATAAAAATCTAAAAATATTTTTTGGCATAATTTCTTAGCTACATATTAATTCTATATTAAGACCAAAAACTATTTTTTTAGTTACAAAAAAAGACACGCCGCAACGTATCGTAAAAACCCAGTAATAAAAACCATCAAAATACTCAAAATAAAAAAAGAAATCGGTCAAACTGCGAGGAATACCGATTTCTTTTGTAGAGTGTGGAGTTTTTTGGCTATATTGTTTGTTTTTGGCTTGTGAACAATTTTGTTATTCAAAAGCTACCTCTATAATACCGCTTCAAAACGCTAATGTCAACATGTTTTTGAATAATTTTTTTACAATTTTGCCTTATTTTCTAGTTTTCCACATCTACCCCTGTTAACTCCGTATACTAATTTTGAACAATTTTGGTTTTGCTTGAACACATATTTTATTGTTTTGAGCTATTTTAAGTCATCCACCTCTGTTAGGCTTAATTTTACATTTTTTAATTTCAATCAAAATCCTTTCTCAAGCATTTATTTATTTAAAAACATAAAAAATAGCCTCGTAAAAGGCCATTCAAAATCGATTGGTGGAGCTGCCGGATACTGCCTCCGGGTCCGAAAAATCTTCATGATATCATTCTACATGCATAGTTATTTATTTCATCTTGGTTTATATCTATAGCGACAAATAACAAAACTATAGATTACCATGACTGATTTTTCGATTTCAGCCTCGTCACTGTCCGAAATCTATTCTCGTAAATCTAATAATCTAACTACTACGAAAACTTGGAGTTAGACCAGCCTATATTAAATTAGGCAAAAGCAGGTGCATAAAGCACGTGCTTGGAAGTATTTTCTTCACTTTTTCAATACTTACGGTATCAATCGTCATGCCTGATATCTGTTAATAATCCGTCTAAGCTTTGTCAGCCCCAACTAATTTAATTATATCATAAAAAGATAGACCATACTCTATTCTTTCTCAATCTTCCCCTAGTTAGCTCACACCACGTTCATTCTGCAAAAAAATACTAAGCATAAGCAAGTTATCAAAAGCATAAGCAAGTTATGATTTAACTTATTTATCTATCTCCTACCCCTTAAATCCCTACTCAAAATTTATTTTTCTCATCACCAAAATCATCATTTTCTTGGCATTTTTAAATAAAAGATTCATCATAGAATTATGAATGTTAAAGTATTTACCGCCATCCCTACCGGCTATTCTGGACAACTTATTGAAGTTGAAGGTACCACCAACAAAGGTCTCCCGAGTTTTAATCTCGTGGGTATGGGTGATAAAACCATTCTTGAATCTAGAGAACGCGTTCGCAGTGCCATCATGAATTCGGATTTCTCTTTTCCAAAACACAAGATTACTATCAATCTCGCCCCCGCTGACCTCATTAAGAGTGGCTCTTCCCTAGATTTACCTATCGCCATCAATATTCTAATTCTCGCCAAACAACTTCGCGAAGATGATATTAAAGGCCTCTTTTTTACCGGCGAATTATCTCTCGATGGCAGTCTTAAGCCAGTCAAAGGCATCCTCAATATTATTGAAACCGCTAAAAATCACGGTTTTAAACAAATTTTTCTTCCCGCCGCTTCCGCCGCCAAATCCACCCTTATCCAAGGTATCGAAATCTACCCCGTACGCACCCTTAAGCAGCTATTCCTTCATCTTAAACACCAAAGTTCGATCTCGCCACTTGACAGTTCAAGTCAAATTTCCCCTCCAAACCTCACGTCGATTTCAGAAAAGAACTCTAGCTCCACCCCCATTTCTTCTCCTAACTCATCTTTTTGCACTCTTGACCAAATTCAAGGTCTCGATTTTGCCAAGCACGCCCTTATTCTTGCTATTGCCGGACATCATAATCTACTTCTTTCTGGGCCACCAGGTAGTGGTAAAACTTTACTCGCGAGTGCAGCCAAAGATCTTCTTCCGCCACCTAGCCCCACCGAACTTATCTCAATTTATAAAATTCACGGTCTCACCACTGAACTTGATCAAATCCCTCAAAAACGCCCCTTTCGTCAGCCCCACCACAGTAGTTCCACCTGTTCCATTATTGGTGGTGGCAACCCCATTCTCCCAGGTGAGATTTCTCTCGCCCATCATGGCATCCTTTTTCTCGACGAATTACCCGAATTTCCGAGATCTGTACTCGAAGCTATGCGCCAACCACTCGAAGATCACCAGATTTCGATCTCTCGAGCCAAAGAACGTGCTACTTTTCCCGCCAACTTTACGCTATTCGCCACCATGAATCCCTGCCCCTGTGGTTATTATGGTTCACATATTAAACCTTGCACCTGTACGCCTACTCAGATCCACAACTACACCAAGCATCTTAGTGGTCCAATTTTTGATCGCATTGATATCAAACTTCATCTCCCCTATCTTGATCAAAATCTTCTCATCGATCACCTCTCGACCAAATCTCCATCTGAAAATTCCGCTAAAAATCTTATTTTTTACCGAGATAAAATTCTCCGCATCACCCAACTTCAAACTGAACGCTACAATTCCACCAATAAATTCAACGGCACCCTCACATCTGCTGAAATTTCTCAATATATTCACCTAAGCACAACCTTAAAAACCGAATTAAAACGCGCCACCGAAACCCTAAAACTCTCTTCTCGTGCCATCATTAAAATTATCAAACTCAGCCGCACTATCGCCGATTATGACGGCTCACTAGAAATCAGACTCGAGCACCTCAAAGAAGCTATCTGCTTTACTACCTTTTCACCCTGATTTACCCCTTGAAAATCCCTAAAAATTTTGTTATAATTCACCCTAAGGTTAAAAAGAAAGGAATCAACATTAGTACTAAAACTTCACGCACCAAAATCAATGGAGAAATCCGCTATGAACAGGTACGCGTTATTGGCACTAATGGAGAGCAGCTTGGCATCATGTCAAGCAAAGAAGCTCAGGTTCTGGCCCGGGAGCAAGGTGTCGACCTCGTCGAAATTGCAGGCAATGCCACCCCTCCGGTCGTCAAAATCATCGATTGGGGTAAATATCAGTACCAAAAGATGAAAGAAGAGGCTAAAAATCGTAAAAAAGCTCGTGAAAAGCAATCCGAGCTCAAGCAAATGAAGATTGGTCTCAAAATCAGCGACAATGACCTCAATATTAAAATCCGCAAAATTAAGAGTTTTCTCGAAGATGGCGATCACTGCCGTATTATCATCACCTTCAAGGGTCGTGAAATGGCACACAAAGAAATTGGCTCTCAACTTCTGGATCGTATCCTCGAACAAATGGCCGACTACGCCACTGTTGAAGGAAAACCACAATTTGCTGGACGTAACCTATCAGTCGGAGTACGAAAAAAGTAATTTCCTACTTTCAAGGTTCCCTGATCGCACATTGAATACTAAATTAACTAAAAGGAAAGCCTATGCCAAAGCTTAAAACTCACAAAGGTACCGCTAAGCGTATTAAAATTTCCGGCACCGGTAAATTAATCCGCGAACGCGCCTATGGCAACCACATTCTTGCCAAAAAATCTAAAGCCCGCAAACGTAACATGAAGACTGCTGGTGCAGTCGAGGGTAAGATTGCTAAAAACATTAAAAGCGCATTAGGAGTTTAATCATGAGAATCAAAAGAGGTGTTGCCGCACGCGCAAAACATAAGAAAATTCTAGCTGCCGCTAAGGGTATGCAACATTACCGCACCCGCAGCTTCCGTCTAGCTAAACAAGGTGTTATTAAGGCCCTTCGCTACGCTTACCGCGACCGCCGTAATCGTAAACGCGATCTTCGTGCTCTTTGGATCACCCGCATCAATAACGCCGCTCACCAATATGATTTGAACTATTCTCAACTCATTAATGGTATGAAAAAGCAAAATATCGCTGTTGATCGCAAGATCTTGGCCGAATTAGCTGTCAACCAACCAGCTGCCTTCCAGGCAATTGTCGAACAAGTTAAAAAGGAGATTAAATAATGGCTATTTGCGAAATTTCCGGTAAAGGAAAAATGTACGGTCATAATGTAAGCTTCTCCCAGCACAAGACCCGTAAAGTTTTCAAACCAAACATCCAAAAGAAAACCCTCCTTATCGGTGGTAAAAAACTTAAAATCAATGTCAGTACCGCAGCTCTTCGTACTTTGAAGAAAAAAGGTTTGATCAAATAATTTATTCATTTGGATAAAACAAAATAGACCCGTAAGGGTCTATTTTTAAGCTATCAGTAAGCCGGGTTTTGTAACTAAAAGGTGCAAATACTTCTATCACAAGTAAAACCACAATAAAAGCTTCTTCCCTTTTTAGCCGATAATCATCTATCTAGATATTTTGTTGCCAAAATATTCAAGCGGTAAGCGTGCATCTTCGAACCAAAGTTTAGTAGCACTCCTTGCAGCCAGTAGGGTTTGCCATCAACCATGTCACCATGGATTGCCGTAAGCTCTTACCTTACACTTTTCACCCTTGCCCGAAGGCGGTATTGTCTCTGTGGTACTTTCCCTATTCTTCAATTTTTTAGGCCGAAGCCGTCTAAATTTTCGAACGGTCGCCATTAACGACTACTGCGTTCTATGCTGCCCGGACTTTCCTCTTGGCTAAGCCAAGCGATTATCTTTCAAGCTCTACATCTATCTTATCACAATTTTTGTGATATTTTTATTACTCAATATTTTTGTTACTCAATTTAGTGATCAATCCAGACTCACTTCTTTAAAGTCAAATATCCTGGCATCCCCGGACGATCAATCCGCATCCATTTCCAATTAGAAGAACTTAATTCGCTCTCTTCCATCTTTGAATCATTCCCCCCTACCAGATTCACACATCCTCTAAATACCCCCAACCAACTAAGATTCCTATTTGGCCCACCTGGTATTAAATCACTTGTCGCATATATAGTTTTTAGTTTAACATCTTCTGCAAACATTGTCCCAACTTGCTCCACCCTTGACATATCAAAATTCGATAAATCTAACTCTTCAAGTGAAGACATATCCTTAAACATATCTGCCATGACACTAATCCTAGAGGTTTTAAATCCTGATAAATCTAATCTCTTTATACTAGAAGCCCCCATAAACATCTGATAAAAGCTCGTTACCCTTGAAGTATCAAAACTACTTAAATCTAATTCCCTTAAATTACTCATACCACTAAACATTTGATTACAATATCGGGATAATTCAATTTTTTCTCCCTCTGTAAAATAATAGAGCGTTTTCAAGCTAGAGTCATACCACATTAAAATTTCATATTGCGAATCATGTGATTCCAAATTTCTTACATTTAAAGTACTCTCTACAGGTGGAGTGGCACTTCTCTTAATATAATTTATATTTTCTACACCACCAGCTAAATTTCTCATAGCTGTATAAAATGTAGAATCACCTTCCCTGGCGTTTCCGAACGGGTTCGCTACGAACGATACCACAATTTTATTCGAATAGACATCATCACTTAAATTCCGGCCAATCCGCATCCCCACATCCAGCGTGTAATTCCCCTCTGACTCATGTTCGCTCTCGAGAAATTTCTCACGAGCCGACTTTTTTGGAATCGGTGAGTACTTCGTACTATCGCGCAACTTATAGCCCCACATATTATTCTCAAAATCTGAAAATTCTCGCTGATCTGGCAACGGATTAATTTTCGTCGGATTTTGTGGCCTCGTCGGTATCAATGCCTGCTCTTCACTCACCGTGCTAATCGTAGCATAAAATCCATTTTTCACATGACCGTTATAGGTGCCATTAATTTCAAATTTAAAAAATCCATCATGATTATTCGTCATTTCATTCGCATCCACCTCAATGGTTTTCGAGGAATCAATCGATGCCGACAAGGAAGAAATATATAACGCTTCTGCTTTATTTTGGCATAAGCATAATCCCAAAAAACTTGCACACAAAATTCCTAGACCAAAGATCCGTTTATCTGCAAAAAATACCTTCACTGATTCTCTCCCGTTTTCTCTAGTTTACCACAAGCGGCATAAAAAATCTTTAGATTTTTTCAATCGTATATTCGTCTAAAACTTCATTTAATTCCGCATCCGCTGCCTGATTTTGCTCTCGCCTCACGTGTGTAAATGCCACCGCATCGAATCGCTGAATTAATTTCAAAATTTCCTCATATACCGGCAAAATGTCACTATTTTTCACCGTATAAATTCCATTCATTTGATTCACCATCATCAAATTATCCGACACAAATTTCACAGTTTTAAATCCATATTCTAGTGCCTTTTCAATCCCCGCCTTCAAGCCATAATATTCCGCCAATCTCGAAGTAGCATAGCCGATAAATTCCCCACCTCGTTCCACTTCTTTACCATTTTCATCAATAATTACGTAGCCAATCGCTGAAGGTCCTGGATTTCCCCTCGATCCCCCATCCGTATAAATTGTCGCCCCTAGCACTGCCGCTCTCGCGTCAATCCGATTCACTTTTCCAATTTTCTTATGTCCAAATTCTACGCTAATTACCGAAGCAGTATCGTCCGCCAATCGAAAATTCGAGTTTACATCCGTCGAGAAGCTCACATATTTATAGGCTGAATATTTATCACTTAATTCAAGCTTTAAATCGCTATTTTCTGCCAAAATTATATCATATATGATATATAAATTATAAATATTCGAACCGTCACTTTGATTCGTAAAGGTAATTACATCACGAATTTTAATCGTCTCAATCTTCTGATTTAAAGTTTCAAAAATCGTTCGCCCCATCGCCTCTTCTGGCTGCTCACCAAAATTAATCTTCCCCGCTGGCAAACACCACATCACCGCATCGGAATCATCATGTAATACTTTTTTCAGCAACAAAAAGCTATCATCTTTCTTAATAATTCCGACTACTCTAACTTTTTGCTTCATCCATTCCCACCAAAATTCTCATAGTTAATATGTCTATTATAGAACAAAAAATCCTAGTGGCATATATTTTCCGTAATATCTAACTACGGTGGGTAAAATCTTATGTAATAATTCCACAGAACCATTACCACGAAATCCCTTAACATGACTATACAGAAAATCATGTTGCCACTAGGATAATTTGATTATAGCAGTTAAAATTGCTTTCTGCAATTCAATTTCGTTCTAGGCCGCTCCAACCAACAGATAAAACACGCTTAAAATTCCCACCATCACATTATAAGTTATGGTCGATAATGCACTGCCAAAAATCACCAAGAATAGATAAACAAACAAAATCCCCATGCGCATTTCGATAAAATCCATCACCTCGCGCAATTTGTCCGATAAGAAGTAATACAGTACCCTCGACCCATCTAGTGGTGGAATTGGAATTAAATTAAACGCCATAAAACCCAGGTTCATAATAATCGTTTGGCCAAAAATAAACCCGATCATACCTCGATCATCTAAAAATCCCGTAAAATGTCCAATCATAAACATCAAAAACGCAATCAAAAGATTCATCATTGGTCCAGCTAGTGCCACAATTGCCATCGAGCCTTCCCCATTCCTTAAGTTTCGCCTATCTACCGGTACCGGTTTCGCCGCACCCAGCACTACGCCACCTGTAAGATAAAGTAAAACTGGCAGAATTACCGAAGTAAATAAATCTAAGTGCACTAATGGGTTTAAAGATAACCTTCTCTCATCCTTCGCCGTCGTATCCCCCTGAAAATAGGCCGCATAACCATGCGCCACCTCATGTAATACCGTGGAGATAATAATAATCGTAAAGACAATTATGAGATTAAGTGGATTCATATTCATACATATATTATATCACTCCCAAGCCCCAAACCTATCCAGTCAACCGTGAACACTAATTTTACTCAAAATTCGCAACTGAACACATTTTTTATACATTTTTATACTGTCCCATATCACGACATCAAAAAAACTCTCTATTTCGCGAGTTCTCTGAACAAATTTTTTAATTAAGTACTACCACTTCTTGTGTAGTTGGTAAATCTTCTACACGTTTAATCTTCAGTTTCTTTTCCGTGCGAGCACTTAATTTAAGTTCCGCCACCATACCGTCGACATTTCCCGTCGCTACGATAAGCTTAGGTCCAATTTCTCTAATCGCGCGCACTGAACTAGTACAGAGGATATCTGATACACCAATATCATCTAACCCTTCTTCAATATCACCCAAGATACCAATGCGTACCCCGGAAACACTTACATCATAGATAGTTTTCGTATTGTTCATTACTGGCGCACCCAAAATAGACACTTCCCCAATTTCGTATTCACCAGGGCCGCTAATTACACCCACGCCGAGATCAGCTGCAATTGTTCCCTCCACGAAATTAATCGTAATCTGCTTCGTACTAGTCTTGATCGTGATAGTTTCTGGACTTTTACTTTCTAATTCAAACATTTTCCTCCTTTATCTGTTCGGCCACCCGGTTAATTTATTGATTCAACATGCCTTCTGGATCATATTGGACGATGTGCTGCATTTCCATAATTTCTTTTAAGAATCGATCCTTCACACTCAAGCGGTATCTGAAGTCATCACGAGAGATAATTACATAATTTAATGGCTTCCCCTCTTTCTTCTCGACTACTTCCGCCCAACGAGAAAGCTTCTTCGTCCTGTCATCGCCCACAATCAGCATATCAACCCCATCCTGCCCTGGCACACGATTCGTGACAAATAAAAAGTTAAGATAAGCCTTCACTGGGCGAATATATTCATCCCAAGTACTATCTTTCACTGCAGTCTCTACTAATACATTATCTACCTTAGTCGAAAACATCATATTCAAAGCTCTCGCAAATGGATGCTTAGTGTTCGCTGAATAATAAACCTTATTATCATAGGTTTCGTTCTTAATCACGCCAATTGATTCAAGATTACCTAATTCACGACGTACGGAATTAATTTGTTCATCAATTACTCTAGTCATTTCCCTGACATAGTAGGAACGTTCAACATTACTAAAAAATAATGATAATAATTTTGTTCGCGTTTTCGAACCGAACAATTTTTCTAAAGGAGTTGTATTTTCTTTGCCCATATTACTTATATTTTAGCACCAGAAGCTGTATTTTAGTAGTGTTCAACCTGAAACTTCTCTAAAATCTTGTCTAAAATTTCTTCCCGCTTGTACCATTTTATTTCCGGGTTCCGTTTGAACCAAGTCATCTGACGCTTAGACAACTGAAAATCTGAGGTCGAAGCCAAATCTATCGCCTCCTCCAGGCTCGAAACTCCGTTCAAATAATCCCAAACGTATCGATAAATATTGCTTTTCATCGCTGGTAAACCAAAATCATATTTGGAAACCAGTTTGCGACATTCCTCATATAGTTTTTCATTAAACATCGACTGAACACGTTTTTTAATACGCTTACCTAGCTCTTCACGGTCAGTTAAAATACCATAAATTTTGTATTCATCACCCATTTTCTTCCGGTCAAGCTCCCCCTTCTTTGCTTCTTCTGAAAATTGATAGTCAAACACCAATGCATCCACATAAAGTCCCGTTCCTCCCACCACAATCGGTTGCTTGCCACGCGCCAAAATCCCTGCAATTTTCTCTTTCGCATAGTTTTTCCAGTCCACCACCGTGAATCTCTCGTCTGGTCGCACTAAATCAAAACCAAAATGTGGTATTCCGCCGCGCTCTATCAGGTCTGGTTTCGCCGTACCGATATCCATCCCCTGAAAAATCGTCCGCGAATCTGCGCTAATAATCTCACCATCAAAACGCTTTGCCAGCTCTACCGCAACTTTCGTCTTCCCCGATGCGGTTGGTCCTACAATTACTATAATTTTAGTGTTCATTTTTAACTATAAAAATCTGGTCAGTGCCACCCCCGTAAATTTCACTGACCAGTCCCTTAATTATTTAATATTTTTTAGATATTCCGCAAGTTCCGTCAATTTCACAGTCTTTTCTGCGTCTTTTTCGCGTACTGAAACCGTGCCATTCTCCTTATCGCGCTCACCGACGATTAGTAACACTGGCGTCTTCATCGAAACCGCGCGCTTAATCTTCTTTCCGAGCGACTCATCAGATACATCCGCAGTAAAACGCAAATCATTATGCTTCAAAGGCGTCTCTAGTGTTACCTCACTCAAGATCTGCTTAATTTTCTCTACATAATCTAAGACTTGGTCATTCACTGTCAGAATACGCACCTGTTCTGGAGCACACCAGAATGGGAACCAACCAGAGGTATGCTCAATAAATACCGACATAAAGCGCTCAATCGAACCCAAAGTTGCATGGTGTACCATCACTGGACGTTCTTTTTCTCCGTTCTCATTCACAAATGAAAGCTCAAAACGCTCAGGCTGCACGAAATCTAGCTGAATTGTCGCCACTTGATGTTCACGGCCAATCGCATCTTCCGCCATAAAGTCAATCTTCGGTCCATAAAATGCTGCCTCACCTTCCATTTCGAAGTAATCCAAACCGTTTTCGATCGCCGCTTCTTTAATTTGTGCCTGGGCCATTTCCCAAAGTGACTTATCACCGAGATATTTATCCTCATCATTGCGATAAGATAAGCGAGCACGTAATTTACTCATCCCCACCACAGTATAAAGTTCGCGCACGATCCCGACTAAGTTCTGGATTTCTGCCTTAATCTGCTCCTTACGACAGAAGACATGGGTATCATCTTGAGTCAAAGAGCGCACACGCGATAATCCACCCAGCTCACCTGATTTTTCATCGCGGTAATCAGTCGTGGACTCCATATAGCGCACCGGCATTTCCTTATAGGTGCGTGGGCGACTGGCAAAAATTTGCGCATGATGTGGACAGTTCATTGGTTTTAAGGCAAATTCTTCCCCGTTCACCTGAGAATGTACCAAGAATAGCTCTGCACCAAACTTTGCATAGTGACCAGAAGCTTTATAGAGGTCAAGCTTAGTAATATGTGGGGTCCAAACTCTCTCAAAACCGTATCTTGCCCGTAGTGACAAGGAATAATTCGTCAGAACATCACGCAGTACTGTTCCACGAGGTGAGAAGAGTGGCAATCCTGCGCCCACTAATTCCGAGAAACTGAACAAATCAAGTTCCTTACCAAGCTTGCGGTGGTCACGCGCTTTCGCTTCTTCAAGGCGCTGCAGGTATTCTTTCAATTCTTCTTCCGTTTCGAAGGCTACACCATAAATACGGGTCAACATTTCACGTTTTTCATCCCCACGCCAGTAGGCACCCGCTACCTTAATTAACTTAAAGGCACCAACTTTTCCGGTATTTTCTACATGCGGCCCCTTACAAAGATCCGTAAAATCCCCTAATTGATAGAAAGAAATAATTTCTGATCCTGGCAAATCTTCGATCAATTCCACCTTATATTTTTGGTGATTCTCTTTTGCCCAAGCCAAAGCTTCTTCACGACTTTTCTCAGAATATACCAAATCAAATTTCTTATTAATAATTGAATACATTTTTTTCTGAATCTTTGGAAGATCAGCATCGGTGATTTTCATCACATTTCCCTCAACATCTTTCACTTCCGAAAGATCGATATCATAATAAAAACCAGTTGCTGTCGCTGGACCCACGCCAAACTGCACTCCTGGATACATTTCAACCAAAGCGGCAGCTAAAACATGACTAAGTGTATGGCGCATTTTCATTACGTTTTGCTCATCTTCACCACATAGGTTACACATTCTGCCTTCTTTCTAATTACTCAAAAATATTTCTTTTATTTTAACACATTTTATGGTAAAATACATCTATGGGTCGCTAACTCAGCTGGCTAGAGTGTCTCCTTTACACGGAGGAAGTCGGGGGTTCGAATCCCTCGCGACCCACCAGATTTAGTTAGTCAAAAAACGGATTTCACATCCGTCTTTTTTATCCCCCAATTTTATAATCTATAGTCTCATGTCCGTGTTAAGTCTCACGTCCGGATTCCATATTCGTCTTTTTTATTTCTTCACTACTTTCTTCGTAACGTCGAATTTTTCCATATAATTACCCACCATCAAACGTGTCTGCGAATAAAACGCCGTAAAAGATTGATAAATAATCGCCACCACTGGCATCAAAAGCCATTGTAACAGCATAAAAATCTTTGGTTTCTTAATATGAGCTGGACGTTTTGGTAGCATCCCGAATGATAATAAAATCGTCGCCATCAAACCAATTGAAGCGAATAATTGCACATAAGAAATTGTGTTCGGCAGATTAAAGGTTAAAAGTTCCTTCGAAGAAGCGTTGAGTAATTTTGGTACCCAGCCACCAAACGCCACCATCGGTGAGATCGAAGCTAAAGTTACGTGACCTTCAAGGAGTCTGGCAAATTTTACAAACAATGGCCAGAATTTCATCCCGGTGCGTTCCATGCGGTCTTTTGAAAAAACCCTCACCCCTACATAAGCCACGTCAGAAGCACCGTAATCCCAGCGCCTTAGCTGAATAAATTGCGCTTTCAGGGTCTTCCATAAACCATTTTCCAGCACTGCGTCCTGATAAATCGGAATATGAATTGGTTTCACACTGTAATCACCCTTAAAATAAAATAGTGAACGCCAATACTGGTGACCATCTTCCACGATTGTTAATTTACTCCAATACCCCATATTTGACAAAGCCAAAAATGGTTGCGAGTGTGAAGCAAAATTCTTCAAGGTATGCACGCGCATCGAGGAAATAATATTAAAGAATGAGTTTGACACCGCGATGATTCGCATCGGCGCCGGCGTTTCCCAAATATTATTCGTAAACAATGAAACTGGCTGGTAGCTTAAGTGTTGACGGTTTGGATGCACCACGAACTCATAAGCCACATTATCTAGATAAGATTTATGCATTTTATTATCAGAGTCTAAAGAAGTTGCAATCACGTTCGCAAAATCAATCTTCTCCTTACGTAAGAATTTCGCCAGTTCCTCCGCCGCATAATCCAAATTTGGCCCCTTACCCTGAATTTCCCCCTTCAGATCTTTTGGATGCATTACTGGGATAAAAGCATAAAAATCATCCTTAAATTTTTCATAAAGCTTTTTCGCGTTCTCTTTCATCGCTTCCCCACCGCGTTCTTCATAGCCGAACACTAAAATTATTTTCTGATTATCAAAGGTAGTATTTTTCACTGCCTCTACCGTCGGAATCAAAGTTTCGAGACCTTCATTGTAAGCCACCATAATCACCGCATGATAAATATCCCCTGGTTTTGGAAATTCCACCTTCAGCACCTTGCCATTTTCGTCTAGCATCTTTTCCGACACCACTAAATCACGGCCGGTTGCTAGCATCTTCAGATTTCTCACATGCTTATCGAAACCAAATTCAGTACTCTTTTTGCGATGATACTTTTCATAAGCCGCATGTGGATCATATAAATCCAAAAATCTCTGATGCCAGTCCACTTTTTCTGAAGCTTTCGAAGCCTGATACCCCTGCACGGTACGAAAAGTAATCCCCACCGCTTTCACCAAGGTCGTGGCAATAATAAATAACAGATAGTAGGAACCAAGTACTGGACTAATCAGCGAAAATACCACCAAAAGCAGCAAAATCATATACGAAGTAAAACCCGGTAAAATCTCAAAAAAACGATAAAGCTTTGTTCGCTTCCCCTGTGGTAAATCCAAACTATCCCAAACCGATTTCTGCGTATTTTGCTGCGTCTTTTTCTGCGCCTTCTGCTGTTTCTTCATCATCACTATATCCGAATTAATTAACTTTCACCCAGTAATCTAATGAAAACTAAAAAACCTAACACTAAAATACCTAGTGAAATACAAATAAACATTTTTGCCACCGCCGCACCCTTTTTCTCAAAAATTCGCAGCGCCAATAGGTTATGAAGTACCCCCAAAGTTAAAGCTAAAATCGGAAAAATCAGCATCGCCTGCCATGATCCGTCATGATAACCACCCGAATTTGCCATCGAAGACCATTCTCCGCCCTGATAGCGCCCGATATCCCCGTAGCTAATTTTTACAATTGAGGCATTTGGTTGCAAATTCAATGCCGAAAAAATCAGAAAAGCCAGAGATAAAATCAGAAGTATTACCTGAAAAATTACCAGGCTACGTTCCTTCTGATAGGCTTCCTTAAAAGTCACAATTAATTCTTTCATTCCTCTTATTATACCATTTTTATTTATCAAGCAATTTACAAATCAAATTCAGCATCAATTCCTTCTCTTCTGGTTGACTTTCTGCAATCAAAAGCACCAATGCCGTCAGTGCCCGATCAGAGAGTTTCGTCTCCCCCTGTTCATTCAATTGAAAGAAATTCACCGACAGATAAACCACGAAAAGTAACGCTCCAATCTGTTGATTTCCTTCTAGAAACGGTTTCTCATGTACGATAAAATACAGCAATTTCGCCGCTCGTCTAGCCACCGAATCATTTCTTTCGAACAAATTTTGTATTCGGGCTGAAATTAGCGTCTCACCTCTGTTATTTTCCGCCAGTACCCCGAAATTTTCACTCTCATTCAATCTTTCACGTAGATCTGAAACATAATTTTCAATCTCCACTTCGCTCAAATCTCTTCTCGCTCGCGTGTCCACCGAAAAAATAATTTTATTGTTCAGATACTCTGAAATTGTCGCAAAACTATCCGCATATTTCGTCACCACCTCGAGCACTCCATTCGCTTCGTTCGCACTCAAGCTAGTTTCCGTCAACATCCTGCGCACAATCCCCAGCGTCTCCTCTAGATTCTGCAATTTTTCGCTTTGCTCTGGCAGTTTCTTCACCAAATCATAATTAACCGCCACCCCCTCCGTCATATAACGTTTAATAATCGAGGAGGCCCAAATACGAAACTTTGTGGCTTTTTTCGAATTCACTCGATACCCCACCGAGATAATCACGTCCAAATTATATTTTTTAATTTTACGCGCAATCCGACGACCGCCCTCAAGGCGTTCTTCTACCTCTTCCTTCACGCATTTTTCCGCTTCCAGTTCCTCATCGGCAAAAATATTGCGTAAATGTCTGGAAATTACCGTGCGATCTACTTCAAAAAGCTCCGCAATCTTCCCCTGTTCCGCCCAAATCGTCTGGTTCATTTCGTCCACATCGAAAAAGACTTCCCCCTCTACACCCTGATAAATTTCCAGCTTCATCGTCATAGTTCTCCGAGATTCTGCCCCGCCGTCACTTCCACCTTGAGCTTAATTTTCAATTCTGGCGCCACCCCTTCCATCTCCTTTTGCAAAATCTCCTTAACCGTCTCTTCATCACTCTTATCGCATTCCACTACCAAGGAATCGTGAATTTGTAACACCAATTTCGCCCCCTCCGGCAACTTCTTATCCACTGCAATCATCGCCCGCTTCATCAAATCCGCCTCGGTCCCCTGAATCGGCATATTCTGTGCCGCTCGTTCTGCCGCATTGCGAATAATAAAATTCGAAGATTTTACATCTGGTGTCGGGCGTTTGCGACCATAAAAAGTCCTCACTTCACCCGTTTCTCGCGCCTCTTCCAAGGTATGATTCAAATATGCATAAATCTTCTGACGCACCTTAAAATACTCATCAATAAATCGCTTCGCCTCGAAAAAATTCATCTCCGTTGCATCGCTCAGTCCCTTCGGACTCATCCCGTACATAATACCAAAATTAATCACCTTGGCCACGCGACGTTGCAACTTCGTCACCTCTTCCATCGGAATCTGATAAACTTCCGCCGCCGTCTTCGTGTGAATATCGACATCGTGGTTAAAGTCTGATACCAAAGCTTCGTCTCCCGCAAGCACCGCCGCGAGCCTCAATTCGAACTGTGAATAATCCGCCGAAACCAAAACCTTTCCCTCTGGGGCCACGAATCCTCGGCGAATTCTCTTCCCCTCTTCGCTGCGCACCGGGATATTCTGCAAATTCGGATTCAAACTCGAAAGTCGCCCCGTCGCCGTCACATTCTGTGTAAACGTCGAATGAATGCGTCCATCCGCCGCCACCTGTTCAATCAGCGGTGCGATATAGGTCGACAGCAGCTTCATCGTTTCCCGATAATGAATAATTTCTTTAATTACTGGATGCTCATCTTTTAGCTTCTCTAACTCTTTTGCCCCTGTCGAATAACCTCGCGAAGTCTTTTTAATACCTTTCACAGGCAGACCCAGTTTTTCGAACAAAATTTGTGACATTTGCAGTGGCGAATTGACATTAAATTGTTCACCCGAAAGCTCATAAATTTTTTGTTCAATTTCTACCACTTTCTCCTCAAATTCCGTCTTCAAACCCTCGAAATATTCTCGGTCTAACAAAATCCCTGTCGCTTCCATTTTGTACAAAATCGGCACTACCGGCATATCAAAATCCGTAAAAATTGTGTTCAATTTTTCATCCTTCGAAAAAGCCGAATATTGTTCACTAAATTTGTTCAATGTCGCTTCCGAATACACACCGGTCAGCACCTCTTCCATCGTACCAACCCCATCCACCCCTGTACGGCGCAATGGATTTAACAGAAAATCTGCCTGGTCCAAATCCCAAAGTTTCTCAGCCTGAAACACCCGCTCACGAAACTCGGCATTTTCATGCATCAAGTCCTTAATATTACTCGCGACCAACATCCCCTCCGGAATTTCCACCCGAGACACAGCCTCCACTTCCGTCTCAGCATCCTTATCTGAAAGCCCATTTTCGATTTTTAGTTTTTTCAGCAAATTATTAAACTCTAAACGCTTAAATACCTCCGATATGCACGAAAAATCTAGCTTCAAAGCCGGAACATCCGAAAGCTTCACCGGTGCATCCGTCATAATTTTCGCAAGCTTTAGGGACATCTCGGCCGATTCCTTACCGGCAATTAACTTCTTCTGCGTCGCCCCCGAAATTTCTTCGATATGCGCATAAATCCCCTCCAAGCTACCATACTCGTTCAAGAGTTTCACCGCAGTTTTTTCGCCAATCCCTGGTACACCTGGGATATTATCTGAATTATCCCCCTTCAGCGCCTTCAAATCCAAAAATTGCGACTTCAAAATTCCATATTTTTCTTCTATCGCTGGAATATCCATTTCCTCGAGATCCGAAAATCCCCGCAAAATCCGATACATCTTGGTATTTTCATCTACAATTTGCAGCATATCGAGGTCCGAAGAGACGATATAGGTCATATAATCCCCCGCCTCATCCGCTTGACGCGCCAAGGTACCGATAATATCATCCGCCTCATATTCATCCGCCTCCATAAAGCCCCATGAAAGCGCCGAAATCAGTTCTCGAAGCAGTGGGATCTGCGCATAAAAATCTTCTGGTGGCCTTACTCGCCCCGCCTTGTAATCCTTAAAAATCGCGAGCCTTTTCGCTGTCGAGGTATGTGCCTTATCCCACGCCACCACCACCTGGTCCGGCTGAATATTGCGCACGATTTCCATCGCAATCACCGCAAAACCATACACCCCAGAAGTCGGCTCCCCCTTCGAGGTCGCCAAATTCCCCATCGCGTAGTAACCACGATAAAAAACGCTTTTTCCATCAATGATTACTAATTTTTTCATTAAAATTCCATCCTCGTTAAAATTTCTGCCATTTTTTCGTTCATTTCTGCCACACTGCCGTCATTTAAAATATAATAATCCGCCATCGCGATCGGCCCACCTTTTTCGATATTTTCCACCTCTGTATAATCTCGTTCCTGAATTTCTTTCAAAGTAAACGGTCGCTCCTCGCGCTTCCCCACTCGAAAATGCCTCAGCGCTTTCGGCACCACAATCGCCACCACCGACAAAAGCCCCGGATACTTACTCTTCAATTCCTTATATTCCGTCCAAGAATATAGCCCGTCCAGCACAATTCGCTTCTGCCCCGAAGCAATCAAATTATCGATCTCCCCCATCACCTGACGCACCACCCAATCTTTCCCCTCAGTTTCACGAATCATCTCTCGAAATTGACGCTCACTCGACCCGTCCGCCGTACGCTGAATTCCCCGGCGTTCCATCTCCTTATAAATCATTCCCCCAAAATAAACTTTCGGTATCCCTTTTTTAGTCAAAAAATCCACCACCACCGATTTACCCGAACCGCTCATCCCCACTACCGCTAAGATTTTCACATCACTTTTTTCACTCATTTTTGCTCCCAGTTATTAAAAAATTCTACAAATCGCTCTCGCATTTTCGCCTGACTCATATAAATCAACACCGGATTTCCTTCCACATCCGTCAAAGTCCCCAAACTCTCACTCGGCACATAAAAAGTCGTGCGATGTTTCGCCGAAAGTCGCATCAAAATCCGTTCATACCATTTCTCTGTTTGATCATAAATCTCGAAACGCTCGATAAATCTGCGGTATTTTTTCTTCGCAAAATCTTTCGGATAAAACACAAACACTTCACCAAATCGCGTCAGATCCGCATCTACTTTCATTAGCACCAGACACTGAATTTCAGTACTGAATCCCACTAGCAAATTCGTATAAATCGCCTCCGTCACCGTACGGGTCGCGAGCTCGTCATTCGCATCATAAAATTCCCGTGTCTTGGTGTCTTCATCGATGTGATAACCCACCACTAGCTGAAACTGTTCCGGCAAAAGCACCCGCTCCGCCTCCTCGCTACTTTCTAAATTATATTTCTCGAGCCCCGCCATAAAAAGTCGCGCCATTTTCAACTGATTTTCCGCTACCCATTCTCTATCCACTTCTGGCTGACTTTTGGCAAAGAAAAATTCAAAAATCCCCCGACCTTTGTTTATTTTTACGCCTAATTGCACCATTACTTTTATCTTATCACAGGTTAGAGCGGAATAAAACTCACACCCCTACGGTTTTCGCGTAAAGTAACCCTTCACCCCAGCACGATCAATCCGTAGTCCGTCAAAATTCGCATCACCTGGATTAGTCCAATACGACCCCATCGCCC
>CAUQEK010000013.1:0-19525 GCA_963517385.1 uncultured Candidatus Saccharibacteria bacterium
AGAACCATCAGGTTCTTTTTTTATGTAAACTCCTAATTTTGGTATTTTAAATATAAAAATGAAAGCCACAGTTTTTTTATCTCCTCCTATAGTTTATCCTACCTGTATGTATTATTTTTACATCAAATTTTTTGCAGCTATCCTCACGATGTCGGAGAAGCTTTCATTGATGTGAGGCATTGAAGCGTGTTCCAAGAGTGTTAAATCGCCATACATGCCAGCCACAATTTCCATCACCGCAAGGTCGGCATTTTTCGCTACGATTGTCGCACCTAGAAGTTTCTTATCTTTGTCGCAAATTAACTTTAAAAATCCTAGTTTCTCTCCCGCAATTAGGGAATGAGTGGTTTCGATTTCTGGTACAATCACAATCTTACATTTAATACCACGTGATAAACAATCTTTTTCCGTCAACCCTACCGTCACGATTTTTGGTGTGGTATTTAATACGGTTGAGAAATGGCGATAAGTTAAGGTCAGTTTATTGCGTTTTAAGATGTTGTTTACCGCTAGTGTTCCTTCATAAGCTGCTTTTTCTGTCGAATGACCAACGGACTGTTTTAGGGGATTCGCGATTACGTCACCGGCCGCAAAAATATGGCTCACGCTGGTTTCGAGTTGGTCATTCACGACGATACCTTGCTCGCTGAATTTAATCCCTGCATTTTCCAGACCGAGCTCTGTATTTGGTCGATTATTAATCGCAAAAACTATCGCTTCTACACGCACCGTCTTCTCATCGGCGCCACGTTTCATCGTTACTTTTACCGTAGCTACTCGACGTCCATTCGAGACGGTTTCGTTTTTGTCTTTCTGAATCGCCACAACCTTTGTGTTGGTGAGAATCTTAATTTTTAGTTCTGACGTCAATTTATTGGTTACTACCTCTACCGCTTCTTTGTCATAACCTTCCAGAATCATCTCTTCTTTTTCTACTAGAATTACCTTGCACCCCATCTTCGCTAGGTATTCCGCAGTTTCAATTCCTTTTTTCCCGGCGCCCACTACTAAGACGATTTTCGGCAGCTTCTTTACGCGCATAAAGATGTCTTCCGGCAAATAGTAATTTGTAGTTTCAATTCCTGAAATCGCACTAAGATCCATACTTCTGCCAGTGCAGACCAAAAAGCGCTTCGCTGAATAACGTTTATTCGCTACAGCTGTTTCATAAGGTGAAATAAAATGCGCATCGCCGTGAATTAAATCGATCTTAAAATTTGCGAAAGATTTTTTCTTGGCTAGAATATATTTTTTCACCCGTTTTTGAATGGTTTCGAAGAGGGAAGGGTAGTTGTAAGTTAAAGTGTCTTGATTGTTACTTAATTGCAAAAACTTCTTCGCTTCGTAATATTGGTTTGCGATATCGGAAGCTGAAAGTTGTGCTACGCGATAAATATCGGACTTGCTACCGACCAATTCGTTCTCGATAATTGCTACGCGAATTTTGCTTGCAGCTGCCGCTCTTGCCGCCGACATTCCTGCTGCACCGCTACCGATAATTATCAAATCATAATCAAATTTTTCACTCATCATTCATCCTTCTCTAAACCAGTTTGTTTCTTTGCTCAATCATGAACCCCAAGTCAGTATTAAACTTTTTTACCTCATTCGCTAATTTCTTGTCAAATTCACTTTGAGTTACAATAGTTTTCTTTTCTGCCCAAGATACCACTTTTTTTACGATAAACTCTACTGTCTGTGTATCTAGTTCTGGGATATTTTCAATCTTGCATTCCGTCTTTAGAATTTTCTTGATCAATTTATCTGTTACTGGTAGATTTTCGCTATTTTTCTTACGCACTAAAAACCTCCTGCCACTAATTTAAAAGCGATCAGAAAAAGCCCTAAAGTAATGAAGAGAATGCTTGAAATCAGTTTCGTGAAATCTAAATTATCTAGACGCCACTTTTGAATCTCCGCCGCTGTCTTACCGTGGCGGATGCTTAACTTTAACACTACTAGCGGCATCACTGAAATCGCCGTATAGGTTAAAATCATTACAATCTGCCAAAGCGCTGGTAGCTTCAAAAAGCTATCGGCTGAAACCAACATTAAAGCTAGGATGAATGGTAATTCCGCTACCACTGATAAAACACCTAGTGAAAAGGCCTCAATATTACTAGATGAATTTGCCGCGCGTTTGCGGATGTATCGGATGATTGACTTTGGCAACCAAAGTTCCGTGGATCTGTTGGTTTTATAGTAGAAGAACCACACGCAAATTGCAAGACTAAAAATCAAACAAATTAAAATTGTCAGACACAGGATGGTTAAATTGCCACCAAATAGCACCATTAGAGCATAACAGATAGAGGTTAGGAGTAAACTTGTTAAAAAGATGTAGCCTACGATGTAATTTGAAAGAAGATTTTTCGTTTTCTTCTTTAAGTACCTTCCGGCGCTTTCACGATACAGTAAAAGAAATACCCCCGTGCTGAGTTGCATGGAAGACTGGGCTAGGGCACTCAAAATTATCACCCCGAAAGTCAATAATAAAGTTTGAACCTCCATTTAGCTATATTATATCATGCTTATGGTCAATCATATCTTGCTTATGACAATTTATAACTTGCTTATGCTAAAAATTTTTAAGGCTTCTTTCTATCTGTAAAATCAAAAATCTTTCCGCTTATGCTTCTCCTTTTTTCTTAAACTTGCTAAATTGCAGTCAAACAAATTAAGTGAGGTAAATATGAAAAAAGTACAATTCAGAAAGCGACCAGAAAAACCGATTATGTGGTGTTTTGCTACTGGTCTATTTTTATTATTTTTGTCCATCTTATTTTTAGAATTTTCCAGCGTCAAAAAGGATGACGCCTGGAATCCTTTAAGTCTAAAAAGAGATGGAAGTCCCCAAAATTATTATAATATCGGTAAAGTTCCACAGAGGGCCGAGCTACTTGGATCTGTCAGTCTCGGCTCTCTGACGGGGAATTCATATTCTGAAATTATTTTTGCTGAAGCCCCCACCGATGCCGAACATCGCAGTGTTTTGCCGGACCCTAAACCCTGTCCAGAGGGAAAAATTCGTAATCCCTTAACTAATCGTTGTATAAAAACCTATGACGAACGTCATAAAAAGAAACCGAAAAAACCTCAAGAGCCAGGAAAGACTACAGAGCCAAAAGCTCCTCAGAAAAAACCTAAACAACCTAAACAACCAAAGCCTACTAAGCCTAACCAGACTAAGCCAACTGAAAATATCGTGAATAAACCCTGTAAGTCTGGCTACATCAGAAATCAGGAAACTCATCGTTGTAATAAGATCGTCACGCCAAAACCAAATACACCAAAGCAATGCAAACCTGGATATTATTTAAATCAAGCTACTCATCGCTGTAATAAGGAGAACTCTCATGAAAATCAACCAAAGATCTGCAAGACAGGTTATTACCTTAACCCTCAGACGCATCGTTGTAAAAAGATTAGTCCTACAGGAAATGCAAAGAAACCATGCGAAGTGGGTAAAACAATCAGCCCGAAGAGCGGCCGTTGTGTAAAAATCCCAGTACCAAAGACTCCTAAAACTTGTGGGGAGGGCAAAGAATTAAATCCAGCTACTAACCGTTGCAAGAAAATTGACTCAAAAGACGAAAAAACTCCTGCACCTTGTAAAGAAGGTTATGAGCGAAATCCGGAGACTCATCGTTGTCGCAAGCAAAAGGCAAATACCGGTGCCACCGATAAGCTTGAGGTACCAAAAACTGGCGATCCTGAAAAAACGCCCAAGCAATTTAATGGCTCTACGGCAATCATCGGCTCTTCAGTAGCTGGTATTGGTCTTCTACTATTCCAATTCCGAGTCGAATTAATCGAATTTGTGAAGAAAATTTTCATCAAAAAATAGGCAAAAATCTCAAAAATCTTTTTAATTTTTCTCATCCACCCCTGTTAATTTAATAATTAGCAGTCTTGACATTAGAGTGCTAATTAGCTATACTTAAGACAAATTAGCAGAATAACCGCTAAAGTGCCAAAAATAATAAACAAGGAGTATTTATGAGTAAAATTATTGGTATTGATCTTGGTACAACTAACTCCGCTTTCGCCTACATGGTAGCTGGAAAGCCGGAAGTTATCACCAATGCTGAAGGTGATCGCACCACCCCATCTGTCGTGGCTGTGACTAAAAAAGGTGATCGCCTTGTTGGTAAAGTTGCCCAACGTCAACGTGTTACTAACCCAAAGAACACCATCTATGGTATTAAGCGTTTGATTGGTCGTAAGTTTGATGATAAAGAAGTTCAACGCGACCTCGACATTATGCCATACAAGATTATTAAAAAAGGTAACGGTGTGGCCGTAGAGATGGATGGTAAGGAATATACCCCAGAAGAAATCTCTGCCATGATTCTTTCCAAGATCAAGGCTGATGCTGAGGCCTTCCTTGGTGAAAAGGTTACCGAAGCTATCATTACCGTCCCTGCCTACTTCGACGACTCTCAGCGCCAAGCTACCAAAGATGCTGGTAAGATTGCTGGTCTTGAAGTAAAGCGTATTATTAATGAGCCTACTGCCGCCGCTCTCGCTTATGGTCTTGAAAAGAAGAGCGAAGAAAAAATCGTAGTCTTCGACCTTGGTGGTGGTACCTTCGACGTTTCTATCCTAGAATTAGGTGACGGTGTCTTCGAAGTGCTTTCTACTAACGGTGATACCCACCTTGGTGGTGAAGACTTTGATAACCTCATCGTTAACTTCCTCTGCGATAAATTCAAGGAAGAATCTGGTATCGATGTCAAGAAAGACGCTGCCGCTATGCAACGTATTAAGGATGAAGCTGAAAAGGCTAAGAAGGAGCTTTCTTCCGCTAAGGAAACCGAAATTAACCTTCCATTCCTCTCTGCCGATGCTGACGGTCCAAAACACTTTGAATACACTTTGACTCGTTCAAAGATGGAAGAATTAGTCTCCCCACTCATCGAACGTCTCGCTGACCCAGTTCACAAGGCTCTCAAGGATGCTAAGCTTTCCACTAGTGATATCAATGAAGTGGTGATGGTTGGTGGTATGACCCGTATGCCAGCTGTAGTTGAAAAAGTTAAGGAACTCTTCGGTAAAGAACCTATGCAAGGTGTTAACCCGGATGAGGTCGTGGCTGTCGGTGCTGCTATTCAAGGCGGCGTGCTTCAGGGCGACGTTAAAGATGTTCTCTTACTCGATGTTACCCCGCTTTCTCTCGGTATTGAGACTATGGGCGGTGTTTCCACCAAGCTTATTGACCGTAACACTACCATTCCTACCTCTAAGTCTGAGACTTTCTCCACTGCTGCTGATAACCAGCCACAGGTAGAAATTCACGTCTTGCAGGGTGAACGTGAAATGGCTTCCGATAACAAATCCCTTGGTCGTTTCGTACTTGACGGTATTGCTCCAGCTCCACGTGGTGTTCCTCAGATTGAAGTTACCTTCAATATTGACGCTAACGGTATTCTAAATGTTACCGCTCGCGACAAGGGAACCGGTAAGGAACAGAGTATTACTATTCAAAACTCTGGCAACATGTCCAAAGAAGACATCGAAAAAGCTCAAAAAGACGCCGAGCTCCACGCTGATGAAGACAAGAAGAAGCGCGAAGCTATCGATGCTAAGAATCACCTAGAACAAGCTATCTATCAATATGAAAAAATGCCTGATGAATTCAAAGATAAAATCTCTGATGAAGATAAAGAAACCATCAAGAAGGCAGTCGAAGAAGCTAAGGAAGTCCTAAAAGACACCAACGCTGAAGCTTCTAAATACGAAGAAGCCGCTAAAGAATTAGCTAATAAAGTTATGCCAATCGGTGCCAAACTTTACCAAGCTAACTCTGCCGACCAGGCCAATCCAGAAGCTGGCAAATCTAACCCAGATGAACCAGTCGAAGGTGAAGTCGTCGACAAATAAGACTGCTAAAAATCTCGAATCTCTAAATACATAAGGCACTAAACAGCACCCCGCCCCGGCGGGGTGTTCTGTATTTACAACATATATGCTAAAATAAAGCAAATTAAAGAGTTCATTATGAAAAAATTTATTAAACAATTCCAAAAAACTTCTAATCTCGCTAAGCTAGATTTAATTATCAAGTTCCTTATTGCCTTTTCTGGTGTCGCACTCACTGTCATGCATTTCATCGATCCAGCTACCTGGCATAAACTACCAAGCTATCTCGTGACAGTCATCCTACCTTTTATCCCGGACCTAATCGCGAAAATCAATCTTCATACCTCGACCAAGCTTCGTCTTGCCTATAGTTCTTTTTTGGTTATCGCTATGGTGCTTGGCATTGACCTCGATTGGTATAAAACTCTGATTATTTTTGGTAACCCAAGTTATGATAAAATCGTCCACACTCTATCGGGTGTATTTTCCGCTTTTCTCGCCAAAGAAATTCTTGATAATGTCTATGATGGCAAAGATTCTGCCGTAAAATCCACTTCCACTTCAAGTACCTCAGCCGTAAAAATTAAGAAATACTCCACCGCCTTCGCCTTTCTCTTCATTGTTTCTTTTGTTTTCTTTATTGCGGCCGCTTGGGAATGTTTTGAATTTTCCTACGATCAACTTTGTGGTGGTCATATGCAGGAGCTCAACGCTCCTGGTGTCGGCGATACCATGGGTGATATAATTTCTGCTGGCATCGGCGGCATAATTTTCGCCTTTTTCTTACGTAAAAAGTAATTTTCTCAAAATAAAATTCAGTCAAAAAGTCTAAAATAAATTTATCAAATGAAAGCCAAAAATTCTTCCAAAAATCAGGATTACATGCAGCAAGTCACCGCTCGTGAGACGGAAATTCTTTTGCAGGAACTCACAAAAACCTTAACTCATAATATACTGGGTGATGTTGTAGAGTTTGGTTGTTATAAGGCTGACACCTCTGTACTTTATCAAAAACTTTTAGAATCGATGGGGTATGGCGTCCCTATCCAATCGGGAAATCAAGCCAATCAGTCAAGCCAAAAAATACTCTGGCTCTATGATTCTTTTGAAGGACTTCCTGCCAAAACCCGTGAAGATAATTCGGCAGCTGGTGATGCTTTTCAGGCTGGGGAATTACTTGTTACCAAGCGTGAAGTTATCGAAAAATTTAAGAAAATGGGACTTAAACTTCCTAAAATCAAGAAAGCCTTTTTTGATGACCTTGATATCATATATGATATACCGGAAAAAATTTCCTATGCCTTTCTGGACGGTGATTTGTACCAATCCATCAAAACTAGTCTGCGTCTCGTTACCGACAAAATGTCGCAAGGCGGCGTAATTATTGTGCATGACTATAATAATCCAGAGCTACCAGGTTCCGCCCGTGCAGTCGATGAATGGTTAAAATCCCATCAAGCCAAAGTCGCTAGTTTTCGCGTCGCCGAAACCCTCGCGATTATTTATTGCGCCTAATAATTTTTCGAAAATTTCTGAAGAGAAGGTGATTCGCATTGGTATCGATGTTATACTAAATCTATAAAAGGAGTAATTATGGGCGTAGAAATTGAAGGTAGAATCATCGATATTAATCCAGAAGAAACCAAAAATAAACTCTTAGAATTAAATGCCAAGCCACTAGGATTCTATAATTTCAAAAGATATACTTTTGATTCAATTCCAAAATCCAACGCTCGTTGGGGAAGACTCCGAACAGATGGTAAGAAAACGACTTTAACCGTAAAAGAGATTGTCGATGATTCGCTTTCTGGAACTAACGAATGGGAAGTTACCGTAAATGATTTTGATGAAGCCTTAATGATTCTCGAAAAACTTGGCCTGTCGCATAAAACTTATCAAGAAAATACCAGGGATGAGTTCCTACTAGGTGACTCTAAAATCTCAATAGATCATTGGCCAAAGCTCGGGTATATTCTCGAAATCGAATCTGAAAAAGTTGAAGATGTAAAAAACTGTGCAGAACTTTTAGGTTTTGATGAAGATGAAATTATCACTACCGATATTAAATCGTTATATTTAGAGCGGGGAATAGATTTGGATGATTTACGTGAACTTAAGTTTTAAAAATTAAATACAAATAAAAAAACGACCATACAAATAGTCGTTACATAATAATGGTAAGCTTTTGCTATCGCAAAATCTTTTCATTCTGCGTCGGTCAAATAAAGAAAATAAATTTTCTTTATTTTTCCTCCTTGAATGGTCGGGGCGACAAGACTCGAACTTGCGACCTCAGCGTCCCAAACGCCGCGCGCTACCAACTGTGCCACGCCCCGAAACACTACTCTTTTAATCTACCATATTTCCGTTAATTATGCAATAAATATGTTAAAATTATAGATATGAATAATTCAAATACTGATTCGAATCGTCCTAAAATCAAATTTGTGAAATCAAATAATAACAAATCGAAGAAAAATGGCCCTTCGAACACCTTCCGTTCGATTTTTTCGACCCTACTCTTCCTCGTGCTCTCACTCGCTTTTTGGAATTATATTACCGGCAATGGTGAAAACGCTCATAAGGAAGTACCGCTTTCTGAGGTGATCGCTGAGGCTAATCAAGAAAATGGCAAAATTCAGGAAATCAATGTCTCAGGCAATAACCTCACTATCACCTATAAAGACCAAAAAGCCAAAAAATATTCCCGCAAGGATGGCGCTGGCACTCTTTATGACCAAGGTCTCACTGTCAAATGTGCAGACAAATCCGGCAACGATGCTACTGAATGTCTGAAAAAATATCCAAATATCACCTACTCGGATGATATAGATTTGCTCGGTATTATTCTCAATATTGCCTCCTTCGTTATTCCGATCGCCCTTGCCGTCTTCCTCTTTAGCCGCATGCTCGGCCAAGCTCAAAGCGTGAATAAGGAGAGCATGAGCTTCGGTAAATCTCGTGCCAAACTTTACGGTCCAGATAAAAAACGCGTCCTTTTCACCGATGTCGCTGGTAATGAAGCCGCCAAGCAGGATCTTTCCGAAATCGTCGATTTTCTTAAGAACCCTAAAAAATACGAAAAACTCGGCGCCAAAATTCCTCGTGGTGTCTTGCTCGCCGGCGATCCAGGTACTGGTAAAACTCTCATGGCGCGTGCCGTAGCCGGTGAAGCCAATGTTCCTTTCTTCAGTATTTCCGGTTCTGAATTCGCTGAAATGTTCGTCGGTGTCGGTGCCTCTCGTGTCCGTGACCTCTTTAGTAAGGCCAAGAAAAACGCTCCAAGCATTATCTTTATTGATGAAATTGACGCCGTAGCTCACAAGCGTGATTCTCGTGGTGGCGCCGGTCGTGAAGATGAGCAAACTTTGAACCAAATTCTTGTCGAGATGGATGGTTTTGATAATGAATCCGGCGTTATCGTGATTGCCGCGACTAACCGTATTGATATGCTTGATAAGGCTCTACTTCGTCCAGGTCGTTTCGATCGTCATGTCGAGGTAACTTTGCCGGAGCGCAAGGATCGTCTCGAAATTTTGAAGGTGCATTTTAAGAACAAACCAGCTATCGAATCTATTGACCTTGAATCTCTTGCCAAGAAAACTGCTGGCTCCTCTGGTGCTGATCTTGCCAACATTGCCAACGAAGCTGCCATTACTGCGGCCAGGGAAGGTCACAAGGAAATTACCAATAAGGATCTTACCGAAGCTTTCGAACGTGTAGCGATTGGTCCAGAACGCAAATCCAAGGTGATGAACGACGAAGAAAAGAAACTCACCGCTTATCATGAAGCTGGTCATGCCGTGGTTGGCCACGTTCTTCCGGATTCTGACCCAGTGCACAAAATCACCATTATCCCTCGTGGTCATACCGGTGGTGTCACTTGGTTCTTGCCTCCAGAAGATCGGAGTTATAAAAATATTTATGAATTAAAAGATGTGATGGCTCGCGCGATGGGTGGTCGTATTGCAGAGAAAATTATCTTCGGTGAAGATCGTGTCACTACTGGTGCCTCTTCAGATTTGAAACATATTGCCGAACTCAGCAAGGATATGATTCTGCGTGAGGGTCTCGGTACGAAGACTCGTAACCAAGTTTTCCCAGCTGACGAAGCTTCCTATTATGCACTTTCTAGCAGCAAGCCTTATTCTGAAAAAACCGCTGAGCTCATTGATCAAGAAATGCGCGCTTTCACTGATGAAGCCGCTAAGCGCGCGGAAGCTGTCTTGCTTGCCAACCGTGAAATTCTCGATCGCGTAGCCAATGCACTTCTCGAAAAAGAAACCCTCGAAGAAGAGGATCTCAAGGATATTTTCGAAGGCAGCAAGTTGCCAAAGGAAGCTAAACTTTACTAATAAAAGAATGCTAAACCTTACTAATAAAAGAATACTAAACTTTACCAATAAAAGAACGTCAAACCTATGCAAATCAAAAGCCCTTACTACCGCGTTTCCGTCAAAACCAAAATCAACTTTAATGGAAAAACTCTCCTAGTTAAAGAAGATGGAAAAAAAGTGGGATTTGCCGGGTGGCGGGATTGAGCATTACGAGACTATAGATGAAGCCCTAAAAAGGGAATTAACTGAAGAAATTGGCGTAGGCGAGTTTATCATCACTTCCGGTCCCAAAATCTTCAAGATGATTGATGCTGCAGCGAATAGACCACTTATCTTCATTGTTTACGAATTAGAATTAGACCCTGCTACCGAATTTCATCCATCGGATAATGTTGAAATTGGTCTATTTGAGCCAGGAAAAATTCAAGACACCGTCTCCTATTCCCCGGAATATTCTGACTATATTCGAGAATAATAAAAGTAAACTACAGTATTGTATAATTAATTCCGTCAAAAAACAGCACGTCATCATCGGTTAAATGATGAACTTTAAATCCCCTAGAAGTAAGTTTCTCTGTGGCTTCTTTTACTCTTTCGAAATATTTTTCTTTTTGGGTGTGTGGAATAACTACTCCATTAAAAATACCCATTCCATTAAAATTTTCTAAATTTGGTGCTAATTTTGGATTGTCAAATTTTTCTGCACCCTCAATTGTTGGACAGCAAACAATTGACCCTGCACTTGACCCGATATAAATTCCGCCTCTGTTAATGAAATTTTTTATAGCTTTATCTGCGCCACTTTCCTTCAATTTTTCCATCAAATAAAAAGTGTCTCCACCAGCAACTAATAAAATATCGGCCATGGCAAGCGACTCGTTAATTTCTTCTTCTGTTTTATTTTTTAAATCTAAATCGGTTACCTCAATTCCATATTTTTGCAGGGCGATTTTATCGGCTACGACAAAATCCTTATTCTCGTACGGATCACCAGCAGTCGGAATAAAGACAGCTCTTTTCCCAGTCAATTCACCGCCTTCGTTTCTGACAATTTTTTCCATGGTCATCATGGCATAAGATGCGAGATATACTTTCATAATAACCGCCTCAAATTTTTCATTCTTCCTTAGATTAGTTTAATACGAATTCCAATCACTCCAAATTCTGTCTGCTTCTCTTCGGTGTAAAATTCTCCAAGCACCTCTAGTAATTCTCGCTTTGTCATAGAAATATCCGCGAGAATAGAGATATCAAAATCTTCAAATAAATCCGCAAAAGAATTATATCGCAAGAGACCAACCACCTCTGCCTTGAATTTTTCGTCATCCGATTTCGCAAACTCAATAATATCCCCAAGTTGAATTGATTGTCTCTTTTCGTCATAAAGACGAAGCTCGACTCGCTTAGTCCCGCCCTTAGTGAAATCAAAATATTTTGGCTGCAGATTCATCTCGTGTACTTTCATATTTTTATTATATTACAGTGTTACAATACGAGAGGATTTATCTTATCACTCAGGGATTCCTTTTTTATTTAAATATTTCTTTATATTAGTTATATCCTGCTGGTCCTTAGGGAGATTACGCGATTCCTTAAAAGCTAAAATCGTTTTAATATCTTCAAGATTAAATTCATCACCATCTTCCATGTTAAAATAATCTTTTTTATCAACAACTATCTCCAATGCATCACTTAAGTGATAAAAATTGCAAGAAATTAATTTATCGGGTGTCATTTTTAATCTATCTTTTACATCATTAAATAATTCTTCGGATATACATAAGTCGATATCAGAACATGTTTCGCGAATTCCCCGTAACACTAATGAAGCTCCAGAGAGAACATAGTATTCGTTTTTAGGTAATTTTAAGTCTCTTAGCCGTCCTATAATTTCTTGTCTATTCATCGCATTGGCTCCATAATTTTACTTACACTATAACATAGGTGATCTTGTAGTTATTTTACTTTTGATACCATCCCCAGATAGTACTTCTATTTAAGTGCAGAGTTTACCTTTTTTGATGGCAATAACTTTACTGTGTAATGTTGCAAAGGTGCTGGGCTATTACGACATATTGCAAGATTGGTAAAATGTGATAAAATAAAAATTGACGAATATAATCGTTGAACATTTTAGTGCATTTCTTATGGTGACAAAGCATTTCAGTCTATTGCATATGTGTGGATCCAATTGGACCGCAATAAGCTGCTATGTTGTCAATATATTCATATTTTTGCAGAAAGGATGGTGGCTACTATGAAAAAGAAGCTTCTAGACGTAAAACGCACTCCCTACAAGACTGTGCAAAAAAATGGCGCAATGAATTGCGCAAATTGTAAAGGCGGCAGTTGTAACGGAGGGGGCGGCGGAACTTCCTGTGGCGGTGGTGGTGGACATTAATTTGCACCACTGAGTTCATGCCGACTTATGCTAAAATATAAGAATGCAAGATTGTTTGGCCTCACACATGCCATACCTTCTCTTCTGGTCCGGAACCAAAATTCCGGGCCTATTTTTTTGTCTAAACCCTATAAAAATGTTATAATATTATAGAGAATTATCTCTGGGACCTTAAAAACTGTAATCTTTAGAAAGGAAGGTGTTTTAGATGAACATCAATTTTATCCCAATCCTGGTAGTTCCAGCGGTTCCATATAAAGGAGGAATAAGATTTCTCCACCGCGAGAACCAGATCGACATCAGCCACGATATGGCTGATGAAGTTTGGAAGATTTTGAGCTTTTGCAATGGGCATACAAATGTTTCTTCTATTATTGAAATTTCTGGCTTACCCAAAAAAGACGTTATAGAAATTCTCGTTGAGCTAGAGGATATGGAACTAATAGTTGATTCAAGACATCAATTCATGCATTTTCACCGTATTAGTAATTACCCGTCAGCTGTCAACTCAGATCTTACTCAAGATGAAGTCGAAGCTTACACTAAAAGTGAAAGGTTTCCGGTTAAATCTGGTGAGGCTATCCAGTTTGATTACAACACATCTTCGGCATTATTTACAATCAGAAAAAAACGGCGTTCTTGTCGCTCTTTTTCTAAAAAGAAGATGACAGTCAATCAAATCGGTAGTATATGTCACTTCGCCTACTCCATTTCAGATCATTCAGTACCGAGCGGTGGAGCACTCTATCCGCTTAAGATTTATGTACTAATAGAAGAGTCTCAAGATGGACTGAAGTCTGGTTACTATGAGTATGATGCTGAACAAAATCGTCTCATCTGTTTCAATGACGAGGTCGATGTTGAACAGTTGAAATACTGTTTTAATCAAGAAGAAATGCCTTTTGGCTCTTTTGTGCAAATCATCATTGCAGCAGACCTTGAACGTCAACCGCGCAAGTACGCTAATCGTGGCTATCGCTTGACACTTATCGAAGTAGGTCATGTTGCGGAAAACATTAGCCTCTATTGTGCCGAGCAGGGTCTTGGTGCTTGCGAAATGGGCGGCGTTCAGGATGAACCGCTAAGACAAGAACTCGAACTTTCTGGCAGTATTTGGCCTATACTTGCAGTTTCGGTAGGTTATTCATCAGAGCTCGAAACGGAACAATTCAACAAGATTCGTTTCGTTGAAGAGCATATTGGCGCAGGTCATCCAGTTAAAGATGTATGGACAAGTGTTTTTGATGGCGATGGTTCATTCTTTGGCGCTACGACTACTTATTTAGATGAATATGGCAATGTTCAATATGCTGGAGCGACCGGCCCATCGTATGTTGACGCCGTTTTTAAGGCGACTATTGAGGGTTATGAGCGCTATCAATCCGGTCAAGTACGAGTGGATTTCCGAGGCTGCGCAAACCAAGTGCCAGGCAAGTGGCTTGATCCCAAAATGTATTTTCCACTCACGGAGGAACAAGCCAAGAAGTGCGGGGTAAAATTCTTTTCGAACGATCTCGTTATCAACTGGACCTTAGGAACTAATTATGATGGTTCTGAAATCTATATTCCGTCCGATTTGGTCTACTATGGTCAGAAAGATGACGAAAACCGCATTTACTACGGCAATTCATCTGGCGTTGCGGCTCATTTTGACTTCGACGAAGCTAAGAGACGAGCCGTCGTTGAACTAATCGAGCGTGATGCATTGATGCGTAGCTGGTTTTCTCAAGAGTCCCCGCATCGAGTCGATGAAAAGATTCTCCCGATTCATGCCAGAAAACGCATTACTCATTGGATGAAGCAAAATCGTAAATTGATCGTTCTTCAGATTCCGAGCGATTTTGGAATGGTCTTCGAGACAGTAATTACTAGTGATGAATACCCGTGTTTCATAAGTGGAGCGGCGGCTACTATTGATATAGATTCTGTGGATAGTATGATTCTAAAATCTATACAGGAAGCGGAATATAATCTTCTCTTAGCCTTACGACATCCAAATATGACGCCGGTGGACCCGCTCAGTGTTTCTATACCAGAAGATCACGGAAGGGTCTACTACTTTAAAGAAAATGCCGACAAGCTTCATTGGCTTTGGAAAAATGTGACATCAGAGGGCTACATTCAAAAAAGTAAGATAGTGAAAAGCCTTAATTGGTTCTATGATGAATGTTTACAACTCGTAACGGTAGATTTGTCCGATAAAAAATCGGATATCAAGATTGTCCGCGCGTTTAGTCCATGGCTTGTACCTATCAATTTCGGATTCGATTCGGCACATTATACGCATTCAGTCATTCAACATTCAGTCGGCGTCAATCCAGACAGCCTGAGAATGCCGCACTACTTTGCTTAAGGATTAGAGTTCAATAAAAAGCACGGTGTTATATCCGTGCTTTTCTATTTACAAAACAATCTTAAATTCTGCATATTTATCAGCGAATGCATCTTCGATTTTCTTGTTGGTCTTTTTGAGATATTTTTTAACTAGATAATATCCGAGTGAATACCCTGCCCAGCGTGGTAGCTCGTCATTGCCATTAAAGAAAATCTCATCATAGTTATATTCATTAGAGGCTAATTTATTTTGGATTAGGTTTAGTATCTTTTTGTTCTCATCATCAGAGCATTCGAGGACAGTTTTAATAAACAAGGATTTTTCAGATTTATTTTTTGCAAAATCGGCTTCAAGCGCGCAAGCTAGCCCTTCGAAAATCAAAACATCGAAGAGAGAGTTTACCCACTCATCATTTTTACTCCAGCGAGCCGCGTGGCAAAATTCGTGGACTAACGTTTCAGAAATCAGATTTTTAGTTGCTTTTTTGTCATCAATATTAATGCGAATAAAATCAGCAGAAAATGTATACCCACCAGCACCATTTTCAGGTATAATCATCGGGATTCGGTTAGTAACCACAACATCGATATCCCAGTCTACTTTTAACTTTGGGAAAGCATATTCTTGAGCTGTTTTTACAGCGGCCTCTATCATCTCTCGCTTATCTGAAAGATTGCCATTAGCTTCTGTGATTAATATATTTACCTTATTTTTCATTAGAGCAATAATATCATATTTAACGCAAAAAATCAGTCCTATTGCTACATATATAGGACTACGCAAAGGGATAGCTTTACGTTTGCGTTACAACACGGAACAGGCTTTTTGTATTGCTTTAAATATGCCGTATCTGTTATAAAGCTAAATCCACCATATAATTTGATGGTTGATTTTAAAAAATCCATTTGGATGAGCTTAGGATATTAATTTAAGTATAGAATCTACCTTTTTTGATGGCAATAATCTTACCATGTGATGTTGCAAAGGTTGTGAGTTAATACGCACATATTGACATTTAACCATAAATGTTATATAATGCAACCAGATTCTGATATTCAGAGAGAAACCCATGTTTACTACTCTGCCAGAGTAGTTCATTTAGAAAGAGGTGTAATTATGAAAAAGACTTTTCTTGTTACTATGTTGGCCGTAGTAGCTTTTGCTACGAATGTTTTTGCAACTGAAGCTGAGGCTGGTGTATTAGGTTTAAAGCCTAGTGCTAATCAAAGCGTGACTCAATCCAGCGGTAATACTAACGCAGCGAACACGGATGTTCAAAGCGTGGAGTATGATAAAGTGAAATATCGGTATCCAGCTGAGCAGCTTAAGGCTGAGGGAAAAACCTTCGATCGATACGATTGGCGTCTTTATCAAAGATTTGATAATGGCCAGCTGATGTATTATCAGTGGGCTGATGACACTGATCATATTATCGAAGAGGGTCGCTATGGTACCTATGGTAAAGGGAAAAAATATGGCGTTGAAGGGATTTTATCTCTGGAGCCACTTTATGTTAATCCAGAAGCATGGGAGCGCGAAGTTGATGTTGATGAATGTCCAGAAGTGGATGGTTACCGTGTAGTTTACCCAGATAAGCTGATATCCTTTGAGTCAAAAAGGACCGACCAGTTTGGTTTACGTCTTCAAATTCAAACGCCAGTTTTCTCAAATCCTGCATTAACCTACTCACAGGAGTTAACTATTGTTCTTCCTACCGATTTCGATGCTGGTGTTGGCAATTGGAGTATATTTGATTTAAGACAAAGATATGAATTCCAAGCAAATGCTCGTAGGGCGGGAAAGGTAAAACATGTTTATGAAACAGCCTTCTACTCTTTGAAGCGAGATGTAACAAATGTTCGCTTATATAGGGAGAATCAAAATGAGATATTATATATCTCTACTGATCAACTTAATCAGATAAGCTCCATGATGCGGGTTACTGCAAATAAGCCATTCGGTCAACTCCATAAGGAAATTACCAATTATGGTTTCATTGATTTTCATGATGGACGTAAGTTATTCTATTGATGCCTCTCTAAAAACCACCCATATGTGGGTGGTTTTTTCTATTCCTGATTTTTTATAAGCGTCTCTATGATATACTATAAGCATTATGGGAGGCAAAATGATAAAACATACAAAGCTATTAATTATATTATTTGGAATTGTCTTATCTTCTTATTTTATTTTGCAAAAAAATGTTTTTAGTCATGAAGTTACTCATGGCAATGATGCTGGTGCACTTGGTAAATGCAAGATTGGTGGTACTTGCTATACTAAAAGAAATGGACAATATAGCGGCTTAGCTTGGTTTTATTATGATTTTGAGGCAAATGATGTCTCAAATGAAAAGAGGGATACTTTTACTTTTCGAGACCTTTTAAACAACAGAAAACCTGGGTTTCCAGTAGATAATTCATTGATGCCAGGAGTGAACCCTAATACTAAAATGTCATGTAAAAATTCTCGTGGCGTCTATGTTTTTGGCTATGCACTTTATCAGAAAACTAATAAAGGTTATCGCACCACTGGTGGAATTATGTTCCCCCAGAAATTCTCGGAGCTTTTTAATGGTGGCGTGGAGCATAAAGGTTTTATGGATGGGCTAGTTGAGACCTCCAAAGCTCAAAGTGATTATAATGGTAGTGCATATGGTCAATTTTCTGCAGAGTACGAAGCTCAGTGGCAAACCCATGATGTTTCCTGGTTTTGTAGTCGCCAAACTATTGATCCTAATCCTATCAAACCAAAAGACGACTCAGATAAAACAAAGCCGCCTATTACCGCTCAAACTACCTGTTCTCAGCTTTCCGGTAACTTTGGCGCCTACTATAAGGGGAACACTTCCGCCGATACCGGTGTAGTGAATCATTCCTACTCTGGTACTCTCGGCCATAATTCTTGGCAGAAAAACTTCCAAGGTAAGAACTATGTCTTCGCCAAGCCAGGTGATCGCGTCCAATTCTATGAAACCTTCTGTTTTCCAATCCAGCAGGTTGGTATTCAAACCGGAAATTCAAATATCTACAGTGCAGATGCACCAGATGAAAGCAACTTCCAGATTTTTGCCCAGAAGAATGGCTCAGATAATGGCCAGTACCTCTTCGGCGATTCACCGCTTCATGACGGCAGCTCGCATACTATAGGTCGCGGTAATAAGCGCCCATTCAGTGGTAACGGCATCGAATCGTCTGACTATGGCTTTACAGTTTATTCGCCGACTCAAAATGCCTCTTCCGAATATGGTTGTCAAACCAATTATTATCGTATGTATGCGCCAAAACTCACTGTTGGTTATCAAATCCCAGGCTTTATCGATTATCAGCACGGTTGTAATTCTGCCGATAAAACCGGCTCCACCACTGAGGTTGGTACGGTAATTTCCCAGGGCATTCGCTACGATAATCTGCGCGCTTGGTATAACGATTACACTACCTGGTCCGGTAAAAACGATAAGAGTGGTCGCCCAGCTCAATTTGCTAACCACCACGTCTATGGCTCTTACGACCGAGCAGGCGACGCCAATGGTCGTGATTCTACTTGGGGTCATCAGGATAGCGAAGAAATCGTCAAGGAGGTCTACAAGAAGAGAAGAGTATGTAAGAACGATACCGATAGGGGTTGCAAACGCTGGGGTTGGGAAAAAGAATTTGATCATTATGAATATATCTACAAGCGTCTTTACCCAGATACGCATATTAATACTGTTACCCAAAACCTCGGCCAAACCGAGAAAAAATCTTCTGTTTACACCCCATATAATTTCAATACCTCTATTCATAGCTACATCGAATCCTCCGAAGGGGGAGTCGGTTTCCTCGGCGCCCGAATTAGCATTGGTGCCAATTATGGCGTCGCCCCGCGTGCCAACGAACTAGTTTCCAAAACCCCATATGCCACCCATACCCGTGAAGACCAAACTGTCAAGGTCTACGAAATGATCATCGACGAGAATTACCCAGAATCCAAGCTCCAAGAGCAGACCGTCGCGAATGGTAACATTTGCCGTGGATCCGGTATCGAGCGTTGCAAATTAGTCGATACTGTCACTGGTCGTATCAATTCCGTCGGTAAATATACTGGTGAATTTCTCAATACCGACACCTACGATCGCACCATCCCAGACGATCTTCCAGGTGGTGGCCTCGGCAAGAAATATTGCACCCGCTCCGTGATCTGGCCAGCCGCCTCTCACGATTCAGATAGTAATACTGTCGAGAATAATATGTCCGGCTCTGCCATGAACGGTGGTAATAATCTTCATCATGTCTCGGCCGCCTCTTGCGTTACGCTTGCCAAGAAACCAAATTTCCAAGTCCTCGGTGGTGGCTTCTATACTAACGGCACCATTAAAACCGCTCTTTCGGAAAAAGCCGTTGGTGGTGGCCTCGGCGCCTATCCTTCTGCTGAAACCCGATCTTATGGCTCCTGGGATGAATTCGGTGTGCTCGCCGCTAGCAAAGTTCTCGGCTTCGGTTCCGGTGCTGCTATGGGTTATGAAGAGGGCTATAACTTTAATCTTCCTCGTGGTGGCATCATGAATGCCTACTACACCTTCATTGGTCCTACCGGCCCGAATTCAGTAGT
>CAUQEK010000014.1:0-18351 GCA_963517385.1 uncultured Candidatus Saccharibacteria bacterium
CTTGGTTTTACAGGCTAGGTAAGTTTTCTATAATGAACTTTCTCCTAGCAAAAAACATGCTAAATGGCGTCGCAGTTTCTGGCAGGTCTTGCTAGATGAGGACTACATTCGTGAAGGCCTCACTCCAGCTAATACTCAAGATACCTTTGCAATACATAAGCTCTATCAGATGGTCTATCATGATCTATCAGAAGCCAGCCAGCTAATCTGCAGTAAAGACGCCCTGTTCAGTAGCAATCAAGCTTACGAAAACTTTGTCGTACTTTCTGACCGTGAAGTCAATCGCGTCATGGAAGTTTTAAAACGCTTCCCAGAAGATTTTTTCAATTGTCTTGATCTATTTTTTGGTATCGACATTCATGAACCCTGGAAAATTAGTCAAATTGCCCGGGCACTCGGAATTCGATCAAGTGAAGTACACGAGATGATTAATAAAGCTTTGCGCGCTATGCGAGAAGATGAGCATTATCAACTGCCACCACTTGATTCTATTGTACAGGTACTACCAAAAGAAGTATTTCGAACACCTGATTTTAACGAGCAACTCTACATGATTACCAATTTTATAGAGTTAACGCCCGCCTTTGAATCAGTATCTAAGACTTACGAATTCAAAAACCTGTCTGATTTCGTTCACCAGTATTACAAAAGTCCGATGAAGGAGGTGATGTGATTAATGTTTATCCATCGCATTAAGAAGATGCCGTTTGACGAGGCTTTTGCGGAATATCAGCGCTGTCTCATCGCTTCATCCGTAGCTAATACCTACGAAGAAGCTATTCAAGAGTGGGAGGTTATCAACTTAGTATATCACCCAGACAAGGACCTGATTAGCTTTAGCAACCGTATCCGTAGTCATACCGGCTGCACGATTCGTAATATTCATACCAAGATTACACTCGGACCGTTCAGCCAATCTGGATTAAAAAAACTCGGCAATAAGGATTTCAAGCAACAGGCCGCACTTATCGCCCGCCTTTTTAATTTTAAGCGAGATTTTAATCGCGATCAAAAAGTTGCTCTCAATCGGGAATATTTTAGCCGTTATGGTCTCAAGTTAGCCTTAGAGCAAAAATTCCTCACAGAGGACGAGTATGAAATAGCCGAACAACTCTTTTGCAAGAACGCCGCTTATTGGACGGACGCGGAACATAACCTACATTTCGAATTACTTGAAATGCATATTCTTCCGTTCATCAAGGCCTTCTTAAAGGAGAGAAAAGCTAAACTTAAAGATTCGGTGCCATTCTCGGAAACCACAGCCGAAATTTCAACTTAACTTAAATTTTACACGTACTTTACCCCCCACAAATGTCAAAAATTGGGTCCCATTATGGGGCCCTTTTTTCTGACCTTTTTATATAATAAATAATATGACGCAAATTCATTCTGAGCGAACTTATTTAGCGATTGACCTTAAGTCCTTTTACGCCTCCGTCGAATGCGTAAAGCGTGGCCTCGACCCCTTGACCGCTCGTCTCGTCGTGGCCGACGAATCGCGCACCGAGAAAACCATTTGCCTCGCTGTTTCACCTGCTTTAAAAGCTCTCGGCATATCTGGTCGGGCCCGTCTTTTTGAAGTTTACGAAAAAGTTCCTCGTGGTAGCTTTATTATTGCCAAACCAGCCATGGCCGACTATCTTCAAGTTAGTTCCGAGATTTTTGCTATTTATGCCGCCTATGTTGCCACGGAAGATATCCACGTCTACTCTGTCGATGAGGCTTTTCTTGATATTACTAGCTATCTTCGCGCCTACGAAATGGACGCCGAACAACTCGCGCGCACTATCATTAAGGATATTCTAGGTCATACCGGGATTACCGCCACCGCCGGCCTCGGTAGTAATCTTTATCTCGCCAAAATTGCCATGGATATTCTCGCCAAACACCAAACGGCCGACCTTGATGGCGTACGCATCGCCTCGCTCGATGAGACTTCTTATCGCAAATTACTCTGGCAACATCAACCGCTCACCGATTTTTGGCGGATTGGTCCTGGCATTAGCAAGTCTCTTCACAATTTTGGCATTTATACTATGGGCGACCTCGCGCGCTTTAGCCTCACCGCCTCTGAAAAACTTTATCGCAAATTCGGTGTGAATGCTGAACTAATTATCGACCACGCTTGGGGAATTGAACCCACCACCATCGCCGATATTAAATCTTATCGTCGCAAAGATCACAGTATTAGCTCCGGACAAGTCCTTGCCACCGGACTTTATTTTGAAAAACTTCGCAATATTCTCATCGAGATGGCCGATAAACTCTGCCATGAACTACATGAAAAACAGCTCCTCACGAATAACCTCACCCTGCATCTCTCTTACGATAAAAAGGCCGATTCTACCCCTATTAAACCTTTCGCTCACGGTTCCAAATCTTTTTCATACACCGACGAAAGTAATCTGATTATTGAATATTTTTTGCAAATCTTTACCCAAATTCTCGACTCAACCCGTCCAGTCAAGAAACTTAATCTCACCCTCGGTCACCTCAAATCCGCCGAGAAGGTAACCACGCAATTAGACCTCTTTGAAAGTCCAAAAATCGCCACACGCGCCAAACGCAATCAAAATCTCGAACAAGCCACTCTACTCATCAAGCAAAAATATGGTAAAAATGCCATCCTGCGTGGCACCAGTTATCTCGAAGGATCCACTATGCGTGAGCGCAATCAACAGATCGGAGGTCACCGTGCCTAACCCTAAACAGCAAATTAGAGCCCCTCAACCAAATCTATCTAAACCCTCACAGTTAGGTTCTGAATCGGTTGGCCCATATCAAGACATCATCAATCTTCAGCCTCCACACTTACCAAATCATCCACCAATGTCTCGCACTGCCCGGGCCGCCCAATTTATGCCCTTTAAGGCTCTCGAACCTCACGAAGCTAATATCCACGCCGTCGAAGAAATTATCGAACAGAAAACCGATACTTATATTGAATTTGACGAAATCTATCCCGATTTTTAGTGCATTTATTTACAGATTTCATATCTTATGGTAAAATAGTCCCAATCATGTCAAAAAAGAGTAATACCAAACGCAAGCTCGTCGGTCTCGTTTCAGAGGAATCTGGTATCCGTGCATACTATACCAAGAAGAACACTATGAACACCCCAGACAAGCTTAGCTTGAAGAAATACGATCCAATTCTTCGCAAGCACGTCGTTTTCACTGAAACCAAGAAAAACCTTGGCCGTAACGAAGTGAAAGAGAAGAAGCGCTAAAATCTCCCTCTCCTTATGGGAGATTTTTTTCTGTGCCAAAATTTTACCATAAAAAATAGCTCCCTCGAGCTAATCTGGCAGGGGCGCACGGAATCGAACCATGATCTACGGTTTTGGAGACCGCTATACTAACCGTTGTACTACGCCCCTAGGCTTTTTTATTATAACATATTTCTCTAGCACTTAAATCTCTAAATCGATTATCTTTCTCCAGCACTTAAACTTTTATCTCAAATCGGTTATACTTAATTTAACCAATCATGAAAACTCAGATTCAAAATTTCTGGTTCAGACTTCTTACTAACCTTAATTTTTGGCTGACGCTCTGGTCGATCATGTTCGCCTATTTTTTCCTTGTTGGCTTTTTAAATTTATTTTTTGGCGACCACTTCATCCCACATTTCATTCTCACTACCACTACCATCGTCAAGGTTTCCACCATCCTCACCTGTCTAATCTACACTAGTTTTTTCGCACCCAAAGATTACCTCTTGAGAGCCGCACTTCTCTTTACCTTCGCCGCCGATGTCGTACTGACTATCGATAATATCTCGCCGTTTGGTATTATTTTGTTCTGTTTTGCCCAATATTTTCACACCTCACGCTACGCCGATGTCAGCCCCAAATTCTTTATCGCTTGGAGCTTTTTTATTATCTTATTATTTATCTTTACCCATTTTTATCAAATTCCAACAATTTATGCCGCCGGCTTCGCCTATGGTAGCTCGCTCATTCTTAATCTCGGACTGGCCATCCAGTGGCTAAAGCGCAAGACTCCTAAAATCCGTCGCGCCGCCATCTGTAATTTTATTGGCTTCATGTTATTTATCGCCTGTGACCTCACGGTTTTAATATCCTTCTTTTCGCGTATGCAATTTCTGCCAATTTTTCTTTATCAACCGGCTAATTTTATTTGTTGGCTCTTTTATTTTCCATCGCAAATTCTCCTCGCCAATTCCTCCGCCCTCACCAGATCTTATTACCGCCCTTTCGATTCTGAATTAAAACGTCTCAGTAAAAAATCAAAGCTCATAAATCAGCTTTAAATTTTAAATTATTTGTTCACCTAATTACTTCCATGATATAATATCACCAATATGGAAGGTAAAAAGAAAACAAGACCTCGAGCTATCCTGGTATTCGGTGCGCCATGTAGTGGAAAAACTACATTTTGTGAAAAATTCTCACAACGTTTCAAGGCTCCTTACTACGATCTTCGAGCCTTGCGTGAAGAAGCGGACTTCACTGAGAAACAAATTCACGTCGTCCTCGAGGCGATTGCTAAAACCGGTCAGAATATCGTGATTGAAGGCGGTCTCGATACCGAAGACGAGCGTAATTCCGTGCGTAAACTATTGAAACTATCTGGTTATGCGCCGACTCTGGTTTGGATTCAGACCGATATTAACACTATCAAGCTGCGCCTTAAGCTTAAGCTTCGCTCGATTGCGCGCGCCAAGGAAGAATACGACCGCCGCATCCGTCTTATGGAAGCCCCAGCTGAGATTGAAAAACCAATTATTCTCTCTGGTAAACATACTTTTGAGACCCAGCTTTCTCACGTCCTAGCTCAACTCCAAAATGATTCTCGCCGATTCTGAATTTGGTGAAATTATCGTTCGCCGCAACGCCTTAGCTAAAAATATTTCTTTTTCACGTTCCACCTCTGGACGACTCCAAATGTCGGTCCCTTCCTACGTCTCCGAGCGACAAATTCAAAAAAGCCTCGATTCCATGCGAGACCGTTTGCGTAGTCTAAATTTAGCCGACCCCGCCACACAACGCGCTCGAGACACCCAGAAAAAGCTCCTTATGAAACAAGCCAAAGAATATTTACCCTACCGTCTCGAATATCTCGCGAAGCGTTATGGTTATCATTACGACAAAGTAACTTTAAAGCATCAGTCTACACGCTGGGGTTCTTGTACCCGTCGCAAAAAATCCCTCCTCGGCGGATATGAATTTACCATTTCCATGAATATCGGACTCATGCAGGTACCCGAAGTTTTACGTGATTATTTAATTATTCACGAACTCGCCCACATCAATCATCCCGACCACTCCAAAGCTTTTTGGCAGGAAGTCGAAAGCCATGACCCAAATTACCGCGCGCACCGTGAAATGCTTAAAAAACATAATCCAGGTCTATGATATAATATGTTTATGCAAGGGCAATCTATCTCTAAATTTCTTGATGCCACCAAGGTTCACACCAGTGTTTTTGATCGCAAATTCATGTATCTTTCGGACATCATCGACCCAATATATCGTGAATATCTCATTAAGCTTGAAAAAATTGGCGTTAATCTCGATCTTGACGTGATTCGTCGTCGTCACCAAGTTGAAAACTATACTGACATCATCAAATTCATCGTCGGTTACCTTAATTCACGCCTCAAAAATCCGACTAAGGGGAATATCCTAATCTCTATGAACGCCACTTCCGCCCAGAGTATCGATATCACCCCAGCCAAATATCATCTAGTAATTACCGATGATAGTGTCGTGATGACCGTCGATAGCAGTGAACAGTATTCCGCACTTGGCGCCAAAATTAAATCCCGTCTTGGCTTCGGCACTTCAATCTCATTCCCAATTCGCGAGCCCTACGACTCTATTTAATTTCCATAAAACAGGGAAGTCCGCCCCTGTTTTTTCTTTTATTAATCTTTTTAAAACTCTTGTTTTAAGCATAAGCTTTTGCTAAAATAAGCTTATAAACGGGAGCATTATGAAAATCAAGAAATCATCAATTTTTGGTGTTTTTGGCGCATTATATTTATGCTTCTTTCTGATTTTTACTTTTCTAGCCTTCCAACCCCAAACCGTAGAGGCCAACACTAATTTGATTCTCGAAATTCCCAAAATCAACCTTACCTCACCGATTCGTGCCCTCGAAATTACCGACGAGAACACCCTTATTTCACCAGAACGTATTGCTGGCGTCTACCATGCTAACCAAAATCACGATTTTATTATCGGTCACTCTACTACTATTTTTCAAAATCTCAACAAGTTATCAATTGGTGATACTTTCCGCTTTGGCGACCAAACTTATCAAATTAAAACTCGTAAAATCCAGCTAAAATCCGACATTGATATGTCGAAACTTCTAACTAGAAAATCTACTCCAACCATCACCATTATGACCTGTCATGGCGAAAAAATCTCCGGCCACGATTATACTGAACGTCTAATTCTCACCGCTGAATTAATTTAACACCGAGCATTTAATTATCACCACAAAATTAATCTAACGTAGAGACCATCTCTACACTATATCTGTTATTTTTATCAAAAAACCTGGAGTCTATCTCCAGGTTACCCCTGTTTTTTAGGCCTTTATTAATCGTACCGCAAATCCGCCCATTCCCACCACCGGAATTTCCAGTTCATCTTCCGCATCTACTACTAGACGATCAATTTTCAAATCTGTCGGATTACGGCGAAAATCTGCCGTATCGCCATCTCGAAAAATAAAGGCATTATATTTCACATCTTTTTCCAAGAAACTTAACTTAATTTTCATTGTACGCGCCATATCATCGACGATACCACCGATATACCAGTCCGTCTCCCCTCGCCCACGTCTGGCTACCGCATAATATTCACCGATTTTACCGAGCAAAGGCACTTCAATTTCGAAATTCACTGGTACTTTTTGGATAAATGACAGCGCATCCCGATTTTTTTCATAAGATTCTGGACGGTCGGCCAACATCTGCATTCCAGAATGAAACACAACATAGTAAGCTAACTGCCTGGCCAGGGTGGAATAAACTTTTTTCGCTGGATTATTTAAATCAAAAATCCCCGGTGTAAAATCAAAGCCACCAGCGAGCATCCGCGTGAAAGGTAGAATCACCGCGTGCTTAGAATTCAAGCCACCACCTTCATATTCCTGCCCCTTTGCCCCCTCTGTGCAGAGCAAGTTCGGATAAGTTCGCTCGAGACCGGTGCCCTTAATCGATTCGTGAACATTTAGCATCATTTTTTTCTGTGCCGCTAGCTTCAAAACGTTACTAAAATGCAATACCCCCGCCTGTGATTGATGAAATTCTTCACGACCCTTAATCAACATTTTAGGACCCGAATAATCCAATTTCAAATAGCGCACACCTAATGCCTCTAATTCATCGAATTGCTTAGCTAGATTTTTTTCGTAATTATCGATCTGACTCGCAGTTTCACATTGTGCCACAATCTCAATATTTTTTTGTTTAGCACGCTCCAAAATTTTCTGTTTATCAAGTTTTTTCGCGAGATTTTTATCCGACCACCCCTCAATTAAGAGTCCCGAGATACCTAATTTTTCACACCAATCAAGATATTCTAAGGCATGTTCCGTAGTCGCACCTTGTCGTTCAGAAGCCGTAAAACTCCAAACCCCAATCAGCATCGCCCACCAAATTCCCAAAAATTTAATCGGCTCCACCCAATCAAAATTCATTCTCGGACTTTGATTTAAGCTTAAAATCATCTTATTTTTCGTCAGTTGCACGGCAGTATCCGCCACCATCACTACCCGCCACGGCGTTTCAAAAGGTAGCGTCAAATAAGCCTTCATCCCATCCGAAAGTGGCGTGATATTCGCCTCGAGTCGCCCGATTTTATTCAGACCCAAAGTCATCGAACCGTAATTAATCAGTGCTGCTTCGTGAATCGAGATAATCTTGCCACTCGGAAGCTCCGCGGTAAATGGTGTCTGCCTCGAACCGGTCAAATTAAAAATCGCCCGCTCTTCATAATCCGTTTCCGACCGCGCCAAGGTAAAAGCCGGCATCGACCAACTTTTCGCATGAATATCCAGATTAAATTCCGTTAACTCATTCGTAATAATCATGCGTTGAAAACCCGGCTGCGGTGGGAATTCATAACGAAAAGCCACCCCCTCATCGAAGACTCGCACTCTCAAAGTAAAGATACGTCCGTCTTTTTCGCGCTCCGCTAGATAAAAAGTCGTCTCGTTATATTTATTCACAATATCCAAAGTTTCCCCCACTACACTTTGCCAAGTTTCATCCTTAAATTTTGGCAAAATCCTTACCACCCCCAAATTTTCTGCAATTGGTTTTTCATTGTAAATTTCAAAACCTAACCTGGAATTACTCAGTAAGACTTCTTGATTTTTTAGCACCCGATAGCTCGGACTACCATTTTTCAAACTAAATTCAAAAACCAAGCTGCCGCTCGGCGATTTTACATTTACCAAAGAATTCGCTTTCGCTTCTTCTTTTTTAAAAAGTCCTTTCAAAAAGCCCATATGCTTAATATTATACCGCATATGCTAAATATGATAAAATATTTTTAAGATGCAAGACGATATCAATCTCGAAGAATTAACCAAAAATAGTAAACCAAGTTTTCTCAAAATTTTCTTTATCGTACTTAGTACTATTATTGGCGTATTTGTCATCGCTTTTGGCGTAGTTTCTTTACTTAAACTCCTTTCAAATACTGCTGAAAAAGTTGAAAATAAAAAACCGGAGATTGCTGAAGTTACCAAAAAACGCGCACCGCATCGGATTGACTTACAATATCTCATCGACGATTGGCGTCGCGAACAGGGGATCACCGACGAATCTTCAGTCCTGATTTATGACCTCACAAATTCTGATATTGTTGGTCGCTTTAATGACACTAAAACCTTCACCGATCCAAATCTCGTTAGCCTCCTAGTGGCTTATGAAAATTACCGCCGTCTTAGCGATGGAAGTTTCCACCTCGACGACCAAATTAATCTAAAAAATCAAACTGCACTCTCCAGGAAAGATTGTCTCAATGAACTTTTCACTTCCGAGAATCCAAACTGCAAGGATGCCCTGCGCGCAGAACTTTCCGATGCGGTCATCAAAAATCTTCTCACCAAAATGGACCTAGAAAATCTTAAGGTATCCGCAGATACCCTTACTCTCACCGCAAGCGAATATTTAAAAATAATTAAGTTCCTTTATAATTCAGAAAATCTTAAGTCCGAAAATTGGGATCAATTTTTTGCACATCTCCTCGTCACCGGCGATCATTTTGCTCTAATTTCCGGTATTAACAAAGCTACCATCTTCGACTACGCTTCCACCAAATTAAAAACCGAAACCGCCGCAAACACTCTCCCGTATTTTAGTGAAGCTTCCATCCTCGAGTTTAAAGACCTGCCAAAATATCAAGACCGCAAATACATCGTAATTTCGCTTAATCAAAATTTTAATCCGACTAAACTCACTCCTCTTGGTCGAAATCTCGAAGAGCGCATCATCAACGAACGTTAAGTCCAGCCCAATAATTACCATAAAATTTCCTAAGTAGCTAAGTTTATTGTTTTTTATAAACTTATTTAAAATAGAACGCAATAAAATAAATCCCCGGAGGGATTTATTTTGTTTCTTAAATTAATTAGGCTTGAGCGTTCCAGCGAGTAATTGCTTCTTTTACAACTTCTTTTGCTTCTTCAGCACCAAAGAAACCTTTCACTTCGGTGGTACCTGGCTTCTTCAAATCTTTGTAATGATTGAAGTGGAATTCGATTTGGCGGATCAATTGCTTTGGCAAGTCTTCCAAAGTTTGGTACTTATCACCGTTATTGCGGTCGTCTTCTGGCACACAAATAATCTTGTCATCAACTTCATCAGAGTCAACGAACTTCATTACGCCAAGAATACGAGCCTTCATGTAAATACCGGTAGTAAGAGGCTGATCGGTAATCATCAAAACGTCAAGTTCATCGCCATCCTCATCAAGAGTTTGTGGGATAAAACCATAATTACAAGGTTTTGCAAATGCCATTGGCTCGACACGGTCAAGCATGAAGCAAGCATTTTTGCGGTCCCATTCGATTTTGTGATTTGAACCAGTAGGAATTTCGATCACTACATTTAGTTCACCGTTTTCGTAGTCACCTGGGGTCAAGATTTTGTTAAAATCAGCCATATTTCTCCTTTATTTTTTCTCATTATACCATTTTTTCTCTCTGTGTTAAACTAGAACTATGGAATTTACCGATTTGAGAAAGCCTCTTGCCGAACGCATGCGACCACAAAGTCTCGACGAGGTTTTTGGACAAAAAAATATTATCGGCAAAGGCAAAATTCTCACGGAATTAATTAAATCAAAAGAACCCACTAACCTAATTTTTTGGGGACCTCCCGGCACCGGTAAAACCACCCTAGCTCGCATTATCGCCAAAGAACTGGACGCTGATTTCGTCGAACTTTCCGCCGTCACCGCTCATAAATCCGATGTTGAACAAGTGGTCGAACGGGCCAAACAAAACTGGAATCTTAAAGTCCGCACCTTGCTTTTTATTGACGAGATTCATCGTTTCAATAAAGCCCAACAAGATGCCTTTTTGCCTCATGTGGAATCTGGTCTCATCATCCTGATTGGTGCCACTACGGAAAATCCGAGCTTTGAAGTCATCCCCGCTCTTATTTCACGTAGTCGCGTAGTAATTTTATCTACCTTAAAAGATTCTGATATCAAAGACATTCTACTTCGCGCCATCGAAAAAGAATATCCTAAAGCCAAAATCGACCCCGAAGTTATCGATTTTCTCGCCCACCTCAGTCACGGCGACGCTCGTTCGGCACTTGGAGATCTCGAACTCTGTCTTTCGCTTAAAAATAAACTCACCCTCGATTTTGTCACTAAAACCCTAAACAATAAAGTCAATTATTTTGATAAATCCGGCGATCGTCACTACGATACAATTTCTGCCTTCATTAAATCCATGCGTGGCAGTGACGTCGATGCTACGCTTTATTATTTAGCCCGTATGCTCGAAGGTGGGGAAGACCCGAAATTCATCGCCCGTCGTATGGTGATTTTTGCTTCCGAGGATATCGGTCTCGCTGGTAACGGCGCCCTCACTCTCGCCGAGTCGGCTTTTTCTGCTATCGAGAAAGTTGGTATGCCAGAAGGGGGAATTATCCTCTCTCATGTCGCCGTCGCCCTCGCCAAATCTAAAAAAGACCGTTCTAGCTATGAGGCCTGGAGCCGCGCTAAGAATCTCGCTAAAAATACCAGTCATCTACCCATCCCACTCGAAATTAGAAATCCCGAAACCAAACTTATGAAAAACCTAGGCTACGGCAAAGACTATAAGTGGGAAGCCAATTTCCATCTTCAAAAAAGTTACCTCCCAGAAGAAATTAAAGACCAAAAACTTTATTTTCCACCTAAAAATTAGTAACGTAGTTGTAAATCCCTCTCTTTTATGCTTTAATATAAACAATTTAGTACCTTAATAGGAAAATTGTGTTGTAAAAGGAGGGGTAACCATGGAAGGTTTCTTAGACAAACGCAAATTAGAGAATGAAGCTAGTTTTAAGGAAGTACTGCACATTTTAGACGAATCCTACAATCTTTTCAGTCTACGCTTCTGTTGGTCGGATATGCTTTAAACTTCAAAAACCGGCACCGAGTGGAAAGAGTACACGTCCTTTCAGACTCTAACTGATTTTAATCAAGCACTGAGGTTCTGGTATCAAGATCAAAATGCACCAGAACTCGAAGTGCCCAAGGAGATTCATGCTACTATTTCTGTCGACCGCATTACCAGTGTAATGCCAAGATGTGCCAAGCAACATGCTAGACACTATCGTAATGATCACATTAAATTTCGCACTTTTCAGTTTAGTGTCAAATCACTTCGGCACCTCACTAGGGCAGAAATTCGTGAACTTTTTAACGAATATAGTGTCCCTACCGATCTTAGAGATGCCATCAGTAAAGGCGATGTTTACGTTGTTACTACTACAAGTGGCGAAAATTTTAATTTCGTTCATCGCATCACCACTGAAAAAGCCTAACTTCCCAGAAAAACGCAACATAGTTTTCGCCCCCGAAGTCGGGGGTCTTTTTATTCTAAAACATTTACAAAAACTTCTTTACATGCTACAATCTACTTGACAGTCTGGTTATCAGACTATTTTTTATGGAAGGAGTATATGGCGCACATCACCCGCATTAAAGCCGGTCAATCTGGATCAAAAAATTCAGAGAAAACCAAAGCTTCTGGCAAAAATCCAGAACCTAAAAAACCGATTCAGGACACCACCGAACTACACGCGGAAGTTGTCGAGTCAAAAACTGATGACAAAAAGTCCCTTAAAAACGCAAAGAAACTTGCCAAATTAGAGAAAAAAGCTGAAAAATTAGCCGCCAAAAAGGCTAAAAAAGCTTCCGGTGAAAAATCCAAGAACCCACTTATTCGTTTCTTGCTTTTCATCACCACCCCAATTCGTGCTTTCTTCCGCTACCTTGCCGAATCTTGGCAGGAGCTCAAGCAAGTACGTTGGCCAAACCGTAAAATGACCTGGAAGCTTGTCTTCGCCGTTATTTTATACACCGTCATCTTCGCCGCTATCATTATGGTACTTGACGCATTATTTACATTATTGTTTAATAATTTATTGAAATAGGAAAGAGAAAAAGGAAATCACATGGCAGTAAACCGTTATGACGACACCCTTCAATGGTACACCGTAAGCACTTACAGTGGCTACGAAGACAAGGTCGCCGAATCTATCAAACAACGTCTCGATAGTGCTGAATTCGAAGGTAAAATCCTCGATGCTATCGTCCCAAAAGAAAAACAAATCGAAATCAAGAACGGCAAGCGCAAAATCGTCGATCGCAAAATCTTCCAGGGTTACGTTCTTGTCCAGATGCGTCTTTCCGATGAAACTTGGTACATCATCCGCAACACCCCAGGTGTCACTGGCTTCGTTGGTACTGGCACTCAGCCAACCCCAGTTTCCGAAAAGGAAATTAACAAAATCAAGAAACGTATGGGCGTAGAAGATCCAAAATATTCCGTCAACTACGCACTTAACGAAGTTATCGCTATCACCGATGGTCCATTCAAAGGCTTCGAAGGCACCATCGCCGAAATCGACTCCAGCAAGGGTAAACTTCGCGTCATGGTTTCCATGTTTGGTCGCGAAACGCCAGTCGAACTTGATGCACTTCAAGTTAAAAAAATTGACTAATTCCATAAAAATCTTCTTAAAATCAGACTCAATCCGGGGTCTGATTTTTTCATTAAGGCTGAATTTTCATCAAGACTGATTTATTTTAATTGCTTATGCTATAATCAGCTTATAGAAATTTTTAAACGGAGAATCTAATGGAACCACAAATCCAAGTTAATTCGGAAATTGGTCGCCTCAAAACCGTGCTTCTTCACCGTCCAGGCGAAGAACTCGAGGCTCTCACTCCCGAATATATGAGCCGTATGCTTTTCGACGACGTGCCATATCTAAAGGTTGCGCAAGAAGAACATGACGCCTTCGCTAATGTCTTGCGCGAAAACGGCGTAGAAGTACTTTACCTTGATCAACTCGCCGCCGAAGCTCTCGCCAATGAAGAAGTGCGTGATCGCTTTATCGTCGAAATGGTTCGTGCCTCAAAACAGGAAGAAACTTTTTCCACCTTTGCTATCGTCAACTATCTTCAATCTCTTGACCCACTCACTATGGTACGCAAAGTCATGGCCGGTGTTAAAAAGAGTGAAGTTGAAGATATGGAACCTACCAATAAGCAACTTCATCATTTCATGGTCAACGATTATCCATTCTATCTTGATCCAATGCCAAATCTTTATTTCACCCGTGACCCAGCCGCTTCCATCGGTAATGGTCTCACCATTAATAAGATGCACTGGCCAGCCCGTCGTCGCGAATCACTCTTCATGCAGTATATCTTGAAGTATCATCCACGTTTTGCCAACCAAAATATTCCAGTTTGGTACAATCGCAATAATCGCTTCTCCGTCGAAGGTGGTGATGAATTAGTCTTGAATAAGCACACCGTCGCCATTGGTATCTCCGAACGCACCGAAGCTGAAGCTATCGAACGTATCGCTTCACGTCTCTTCCATGACTCCGAATTTACTCGCGTTCTCGCCATTAAGATTCCAGCCAAGCGTGCCTTCATGCACCTCGACACCGTCTTTACCATGATTGATTACGACAAATTCTCCGTCCATCCAGAAATCATGACCGCCGGTGGTGAACTCGATATTTATGTCCTAGACAAATCCAACACTCATGTTGGCTACGAAGTTACCCATCGTCGTGACCTCACTAATGTCTTAGCTGAATCTCTTGGTGTATCAAAAGTTCAACTCATCCAATGTGGCAATGGTGATCCAATCGCGGCCGCTCGCGAGCAATGGAATGACGGTTCCAATACCCTCGCCATCGCTCCAGGCGTCGTCATCACCTACGATCGTAACTACGTTACCAATGAAGCCTTACGTAAAGCTGGTCTCAAAGTTATCGAAGTCGCTGGCAGCGAACTCGGTCGTGGACGTGGCGGCCCGCGCTGTATGTCTATGCCACTTTTCAGGGAGGAAATCTAATGTTAAATCTTAAAGGTCGCTCATTTTTAACCCTTAAAGACTTCACCCCACGCGAAGTTCAGACCATGCTAGAAACTGCCAAGCAACTCAAAAATAATAAGCTCACTGGCGTTTCCAACAAAAACCACGAAGGGAAGACTATCGCTCTTCTCTTCGAAAAAGCATCTACCAGAACTCGTTGCGCCTTCGTTTGTGGCGCCCGCGATCTCGGCATGCATGCTGAATATCTCGGCAAAGACGACATTCAGCTCGGTAAAAAAGAGTCCATTCGCGACACCGCTTTAGTACTTGGTCGTATGTTTGACGGTATTGAATTTCGTGGTTTCGCCCATGAGACCGTCGAAGAACTTGCCAAATACGCTGGCGTTCCAGTCTGGAATGGTCTAACCGATAAATTCCATCCAACTCAAGGCCTGGCAGACATGCTCACCATTCAGGAACATCTCGGCTATCTACGCGGCGCTCACCTCGCTTACGTGGGTGACGGCCGTAATAACGTTGCCAATACTTTAATGATTGCCTCAGCTCTCCTTGGTCTTCATTTTTCCATCGGTACCCCTCGCGAGCTTTTCCCAGAACAATCGCTTATCGATGAGTGCAACGCTTTGATTGAAAAATATCAAACCGGCGCCACTATCAAAATCGTGGAAAATCCTTACGAAGCCGTCGCCGATGCCGATGCCATTTACACCGACGTCTGGGTTTCTATGGGCGAAGAAGACAAATTCGAAGAACGCATTAATCTGCTTAAATCCTACCAAGTTAATCGTGAACTAATGCAGGCTACTCGTAAGAAAAATACTATTTTCTTGCACTGCTTGCCAGCCTTCCACGATAAAAACACCAAGATTGGTAAGGAAATTCTCGAACAATACAGCCTTGATGCCATGGAAGTCTCCGACGAAGTCTTCTACAGTCCGAATAGCGTCGTCTTTGATCAAGCGGAAAACCGGGTTTACACCATTGAAGCAGTCATGGATTTAACCCTCTAAACAGTTTTCAGTTTTCCACAATGAAAAAGAAGCAGACCCCCTGCTTCTTTTTTAGCATAAGTGCTATACTTAAAATATATAAACCAAACTTATATGAAAGGACATATATGGTTGCAAAACCTCAAAAGGTGAAGAAACAACCAAAACAAAAAAGCCCTCATACCAAAAAGGTGTCAGCCTTTGCTGTTTTGTTTGCGATCATCGGCCTGATGGCAGCCCTGACCTGGGTCATCCCATCTGGTAAATACAATATGATTAAAGATCCGAATAATCCTTCTCAGGAAATTCGTGAAGCCGGTACCTACCAGCGCATCGACAAAGTCGAACGCACTGTCAATGAGGAAACTGGAGAAGTGACTACCATCGATCATCGCCAAGGACTTTGGGATGTCTTTATGGCTCCAATCAAAGGTATGTCTGAACGTCTCGATGTCATCGTTTTCGTTTTGATCCTCGGAGGCTTCCTTGGTATTACTATGAAAACTGGCGCCCTCGATGCAGCCCTTGGTGGTCTTCTCAAGAAAATGAATGGTAAGGAAATCTACCTTATTCCAATCTTGATGACCATATTCGCCATCGGTGGTACTACCTATGGTATGCAAGAAGAGGCCGTCGCTTTTTATGCCCTCATTATTCCAGTCATGATGGCCGCCGGCTACAATTCCATGACCGCCACGATGATGATTGTGCTCGGTGGTGGTGTCGGTGTTTTGGCATCCACGGTTAACCCATTTTCTACTGGTATTGCGGCCAGGACTGCCGACGTTCAACTCGGCAATATCCTTTGGATTCAAATGCTCGTGCTTATCGCTATGCTCGTGCTCGCTATCCTTTTTGTCATGAATTACGCCAAAAAGGTCAAAGCTGGCAAATACGCCGACGATTCGTCCGTCGCTTCCACTTTCAAGCCAATTAATCTTGATAGTGTACCGGAATACAATTTTAAACGCCAACTCATTATGGGTGTTTTTGCTGTCACTTTTGTGATTATGATCATTTCACTCATTCCATGGGCAGACTTCCATGTCGACTTCTTCGAAGTTCTTCATGAATTCTTCGCAGGCGTTCCTGTACTTTCTACCGTCTTTGGCGTCAATCACAATGGCCCTCTCGGTACTTGGTATTTCAACGAAATTTCCACCCTCTTCCTCATTTCTACCCTCGTTATTGCTTTCATTTACCGCAAAGAATTTAGCAAGAAAAATATCTCGGTTACTGACACTTTCATTAAAGGATCTGAAGATCTCTTAAGTGTCGCCGTAATTATCGCGGTTGCTGCTGGTGTATCCATCGTGATGCGTGCCGGTGGTATCGAAGATACTATCATTCACTGGGGTGAAAAAGGCCTCGCCAATTTCAATGGCGGTCTCGTCGGTATTTTAGCCTACATCTTCTTCCTCCCACTTTCCTTTATTATTCCATCTTCCTCTGGTCTCGCTGCGGCTTCCATGCCAATCATTGCGCCAGTCTCTGAGCTTGTCGGCAGTAACAAGGAAACCATGGTAGTGGCCTTCGCCAATGCCAACGGTCTCCTCAATATGATTGCACCTACCATCGCTTCACTCATGGCCGGACTCACGCTTTCTGGCGTATCCTACAAGACCTGGGTCAAGCGTGTCATGCCACTAATGATTGCATTCGTGATTATTAGCTTATTCGCCGTCTTTGTCATGGGAGTAATCTAATTATGGCCAAAATCGTTGTCGCTCTTGGTGGTAATGCTTTAAGCCGCGATGGCAAAGCTACCGCTAAAGATCAACTCGAAGTTGCCAACCAGACCGCCAAGGAGCTTGCCAAGCTCGTGGCGGCTGGCCACCAGCTGGTTATCGTTCATGGCAATGGTCCACAAATCGGTAATATTATTTTGCACGAAGAGGCAATTAATACCGAAAAAACTCCGACCATGCCAATCGATGTTGCTGGCGCTATGTCTCAAGGTCAAATTGGTTATTGGCTACAAAACGCCATGCGTAACCAGCTCGAATCCGAGGGAATTAAAAAGCCGATTGCCGCCATTGTAACTCAGGTTTTAGTCTCTAAAGACGACCCAGCTTTTAAAAATCCAAGCAAACCAATCGGCCCATTTTACACTGAAGAAGAAGCCAAAAAGCTCAGCAAGGAACGCCACTTCACCGTTAAGGAAGATGCTGGTCGTGGCTGGCGCAAAGTCGTCCCATCGCCAATGCCACTTTCGATTATCGAATCGGAACTCGTCGAAATCGCCCTCGGCAATGGTGCCATTATCGTGGCCGGTGGTGGTGGCGGTATTCCAGTTTATTACGATGAACACGGCCACCTAGTTGGCCTCGAAGCTGTCATCGATAAAGATTTTGCCGCCGAAAAACTCGCCGAAACTATCGATGCTGATATACTTTTGATTCTCACCGCAGTGGAAAACGTCAAAATCAACTTCAAAAAAGAGAACGAAGAAGATCTCAAGATTCTCACCGCCGATGAGGCCTTTAAGTATATCGCCAAGGGTGAATTTGCAGCTGGTAGTATGCTGCCGAAAATCGAAGCAGGAATTAGTTTCGTTTCCAGTGGCAAAAATCGCACCTGTATTATCACTAATCCAGAGAATGCCATTAACGCCATCGATGGTAAAACTGGCACCAAGATTATCGGTGAATAAAAGCCCGATTATATTATTTTGAAACAGAGTGGACTCCGTCTGCTCTGTTTTTTCACCTCTGACACTTTTTCCTAGTATTTTTTGAAGAAATATGTTAGAATATATCCGTTACGCGCTCTAATTAGGAGTAAATATATT
>CAUQEK010000015.1:0-17291 GCA_963517385.1 uncultured Candidatus Saccharibacteria bacterium
TCGCGACGACTTTGTTTGACAATTGGAGATTTATCTCGTGCCATTACGGTTTCCTCTCTCCTTTAGGACGTACACCACCATGAGCGATAGGTGTTTGGTCGGTTATACTATCAATTTTGATGCCAAGACCAGAGATAGCACGAATGGCGCTATCACGACCGAGACCGATACCCTTGACGTAAACGTCGACGGAGTTCAGACCGTGATCTTTTTTGGCGATTTCACCAGCTTTTTCAGCGGCGATTTGAGCAGCGTAAGCAGTGCCCTTCTTGGAACCTCTAAAACCGTTAGCACCAGCAGATGACTGAGCGAGGACTTGGCCTTTCTTGTCGGAAATGCTAATGATGGTGTTGTTAAAGGTGGCCTTGACGTGGACCTGACCAGAAGTGACAATACGCTTGCCTTTCTTGGTTTTGACTTTGACTTCTTCAGTTCTAACTTCTTCTGTCATATTTTACTCCACTAACTAGGTTTTACTTGCTGCTTTTGGTTGTGTTCCACCGACCGCGATCGCCTTACCCTTACGTGTACGTGCGTTCGTACGAGTACGTTGGCCGTTGACTGGAAGACCAGCCTTGTGGCGGATACCTTTATAAGAATTGATATCCTTAATGCGTTTGATATTGTTTGTTACGAGGCGACGCAGATCACCTTCGACTTGATATTTGCTAGAAATAATGTCGTTGATTTTCTGTTCCTCAGCCTCGGTGAGATCTTTCACCCGAGTGGTAGGCTCAATTTTGGCCTCCGCAAGGATGGCTTTTGAGGTAGTGCGTCCGATACCAAAAACGTAAGTAAGGGCAATCCATACTTGTTTTTCGGAAGGGATGACTACGCTAGCAATTCTTGCCATGCTTAACCCTGCCTTTGCTTATTCTTAGGTTTTTTCTTGTTGATGACACGAAGCACGCCTTTGCGACGAACATAGATATCATCAGGGGAGATTTTCTTTACACTTGCACGTACTTTCACTGTGTAAAAATCCTTTCCTTGTTAATCTATTTCAGGTACTAATGAAAAAGCGGAAATTTTTTCAGAGTTCGCCAAAATAGGGTTGATATTATTTAAGGCGGAAGCTGATACGGCCCTTCGTAAGATCGTAAGGGGTAAGTTCAACCTCAACCTTGTCACCTGGCACAAGACGGATAAAGTTTTTGCGCATTTTTCCGCTCATGTGCGCAATAATAATATGACCATTCTCAAGTTCTACTCGAAATTGAGTATTTGGTAATGCATCGACGACAGTGCCGCCTAATTTGATCACTTCCTTTTGACTAGCCATAAATTATTTACCTATTTTACCAGAGATTTTTAAAAATGTAAAGAGGTTATAATCTGAGAATTTGATGTTAAAATTAATAAAAAGGAGGTAAAGTGTCCGGGGAGAGACTATCGAATTCTAATAGTCAAAATAAAAATACGAGCGCGTTTGATGATTTTGCGGAACGCGTGAAGCGTGAACAGGAGTTTGTCGAGCGAAGACGTGAAGATACAAGACACTGGGCGCGTTACTATGTGGGGGCGGAGCAAGCTTTTGATCGAAGAGTGAAAGATAATAAAATATCGGAAACTGAATTTATGAAATGGGAAGATGAAGTGGGTGGAGCTTTTTTCAAAATGAAAGAAGCCGAATATGATGCCTGTTATGCGTCGAAATACGAGAAAGATCGTGAGGAAAGGATTTCAATGAATGAGCGCACTGTTACGGCTGAAGTGTATGCGGGTAATTTTTACGAAGAAAGAACTGAGATTTTGAAGCAGAAAATTCTGGGAAATCCAAATCCTAAAGAGCGTGATGCCCAGTTGAAGATTCTGGGCGATTTACCTGATAAAGTTTGTTCTCATATTGAAGCGGAGCGAGACTTTGATCTGAAAAAAATTGATGAAAGGGCCTATCTAAGTGCTCGAAAGAATGTACACAATAGTTTAATTAGAAATCTCAATGAAATTAATAAACTTGCAGACAATTATGGTGTAAGGAGATTAACCTTCCGAAATTTTTTAACAAATGATGATCCCTATGATGAGTATAAAGATGTCTATTTAGATACGGATGGGAGATATGAATACGATCGTAGTAGTGTCGAGAAATATATGCGAATAGCTTTTGCGGATCTTTATGATCAGGCAGAAAAGGATGGGACTCTTCGGGTTGACCCTAACAAACAATCAAAGACGGCATATTTTCATAGTTTGGGCGAGGATTAAAAGTAAAAAGCCCCAGTGAGCTGGGGCAAGGAGGGGTGAAGAGGTTTAGTAATTAAAAACTTCTATGGTACGTTTTAAAAAAACGCGAGAATAATCTTTAAGTTCCTCTTCTTTGGGTTTTTCGGGTAGCTTGCAGTATTCTGCAATTTGAGTTGCAATTTGCTTTTTTTCTGTCTCAGAGAGACATTCTGGGCCTAGGCTACGAAGCCTAGAAAATGTTTTAGTATGTACTAATTTCCTGAAAACTTCATCCTTGAAGATTTCTTCTGGTATTGAATAAACATTTTTCTCAATTCTGGTCATTTCTGTTTTTGACATAACATCACCTCGAATTTCCATAAAGTGCTTCCCTGCAAAGTTGTAATGTGCGACAAAATGTAAAAACTTTATATTCAAAAAGAATATTATGATATGATATCACTATTTGTAGATTTTGTCAAGAATGAAGCTTGTGCCTAGAGGTGGTAATAATTTTTCGGTTGGATTAGGATTATTGATAACCTATTGGCTTTGCTTAGCGGTTTCTTGCACGAGGGTAGCACGTAGGAATTGGCGTGAAAGATAGGTCTTTTGCACGTCTGACCAGGCGCCGGTACAGGTAATAATACTAATGGAATCTTGGCCAGTGACGGGAGATTCAAGCATGCTGGACATTTTTTCATTGGCTTCGGCGAGAGCGACGGTTTGGTTTTCATAGACACGATAGGTGAGTTTGGTGCCGTCACCCATTTCGATTTGAATCAGGTCGCCTGCGACGAGGCTGTTTAGGTGTTTAAACACGCCGGCGGCGGTAGGTCCACCGTTATGACCGACGAAAAGTGCAGTTTTACCGGTAAGTGGTGGGAGGGTGCCAGTATACCATCCCACATCAAAAATACTATTTGGGGTACTAATGGCACCTTTGCCGGTGAGCCCAACTGGTAAAATACGGGCATTTTTTACGCCTAATTTTTCAATACTCATAAAACGAGGCTTATCGTAGGCAACAGAGTAAGAATTAGTTTTATCTTCAGAAATTGGAGTTTCATCCACGGAAGCTTGATCGGTTTCGAGATCAAGATTAGACTTCGGTAGCATTCTTTCACTACCTTCTTTGGATTTGTAATAATGGTCTTCCCAGAAATATAGACGCGCGGTGACGATGGCAAAAATTAGAGCCAAGATGATGAATGGTAGATTGATGAGGATTTTGGATTTTGATTTAACTTCGAGAGACATCCCACCCAGCTTTCTTATTTATAATCGTCGTAGGTTACCATGAGTGCGCGAGAATCGAGCTGGCGGAGATTTTCGAGGGCCACGGTCACCACGATGAGGAGTCCGGTGCCAGAGAGGGAGAGACCCATTGGCGCATCACTAAGCATAATGGCGACATAGTCGGTGATAAATGGAATCATGGCAATGAAGCCAAGTGCGAGGGCGCCGAAGAGATTAAGACGAGTCATGACTTTCTCTAGATAATTAGCCGTAGTCATACCTGGACGGACCCCTTCGATGAAACCACCTTGTTTTTGGAGGTTATCGGCTATCTCTTTGGTATTGAAAATGATGGAGGTGTAGAAGTAGGTGAACAATACTACCAAGAGGAAGTAGAGGGCTGGATAGATAAACCAACGCGCATTGATGCCGTTTGGATAGAGGGTCTTAAAATTCGAGGCGTTTGGCATGGTGAAGATTTCACTAATGGTTTTAGCCATAGTATTTCCCTTATTCATACTGGAGATGAGTTGTCCGACGAGAGCTGGAAGTGAGAGGAAGGCAGTAGCAAAGATGACTGGTACCACACCAGCAGAAATAAGCTTCAAAGGTAGAATAGATTTGATACCACCATAGGCACTGTTGCCGTGAATACGTTTAGCGTAATTAATGGTGATGATACGTTGTGCTTCATTGAGTTTGACGAGCCAGTAAAGAATCAGAATGACGACAACGAGCAGGGCTAGAGCGACCCAGAATAGTACCGGGTTGACTGGCAACTCTAACCAACCAAAGAGATTCAGTGAACCATTTTTGGTATCGAAGAGTTGTTGGCCGAGTGAGCCAAGGGTGCTTGGGAATTGGGAAATAATACTGGCAAAAATAATCATCGAGATACCATTACCGATACCCTGCTCGGTAATAAGTTCGCCGAGCCACATTAAGATAATGGATCCAGCAGTCATGGTAATCACTGAAACCACCCAGTCGCGAGGGGTTGGGGTGAAGCTGAGAGTATTCGAAGATACGACGGATTGGTAAAGAATATAGATATATGCAATGGATTGTACTGCGGCTAGCGGTACAGCGAGCATACGAGTCCACTGGTTGATTTTGCGACGACCAGTTTCACCATCCTCGGAAAGCTCGTCGAGGCTAGGAATAGCCTTACTGAGGAGTTGGAAGACGATAGAGGAGGTGATGTATGGAGAAAGTCCGACCAAGATAATGGAGAAGGAGGCTAGGCCACCACCTGAAATTAAGTTAATAAAACCGGTGAAATCTGACTTGGAGATCAAGCTGGAAACGGCATCCTTAAAGGTCTTGGTGTCACCCATTGGCACTGGAATATGTGCGAGCAAACGGTAAGCGACCAAAATACCTAACACGATAAAAATGCGTTTCAGCATGTCTTTGTTTTTTAGAGATTTCAAAATCGTCTTGAAATGCATGGAATCCTCTCTATTTATTAATCTATATTACCATGTTTACCTAAGTTTATAAAGATAAAAAAATAACCCCTACATCTGCAGGGGTTATTCTAGACTAATTAGTCGTTTTGCTTTTTCAAGCGTTTTGGTACTGGGTTCTTAGTGAATGAACCACCAGCTTTTTTGAGCATTTCGAGACCAGATTTTGAGATAAATTGGGTTTCGAGATCAATTTTGCTATTGAGTTCACCACGAGTGATAATCTTAACCTTGACGAATGGACTAGTGATGAAACCAACTTCGAAAAGAGTAAAGTTATCGACTTTACCAGAGAGGGTGTTAAGAACGTCGGTATAGACGACTTCAGCCTTAGCGTGGATAGACTTGAAACCTTTGAGCTTAGGTACAGCTTGCATCATAGCGCGCTGACCGCCCATGAAGGTAGCAGGCATCTTGCGGTGACCAGTACGGGCTTTTTGACCTTTGGTACCACGACCGGCAGTCTTACCACGACCAGCGGCAATACCACGACCAGCACGGGTTGGACGGGTATTAGCTTCAACGATTAGATCATTGTATTTCATTACTTACTCTCCTTTTCTTTGGTAGCAGTAGTATTCCACTTAGAGCGTGGAACCTGAGCTTTAAGACCATCGATAACGGCGTAAGCGATGTTGACCTTGTTGGTAGAACCGAGGGACTTGGAAATCAAGTTCTTGATACCAGTCAAACCAATCACGGAACGAACGATGCTACCAGCGATAATACCAGTACCAGGGGCAGCTGGTTTCATCAAAACGTGCGCACCAGTAACTTTGGTTTCCACTTCGTGGCAGATAGTTTCGCCAGACATGTGGAAGGTCACCATGTTTTTCTTGGCTACACGAGTAGCTTTTTGAACAGCGGAGGTAACATCGGCGCCTTTAGCGACACCTACACCAACTTTGTTTTTCTTATTTCCAATAGCAACAAGAGCTTTGAAGCGCATACGGCGACCACCTTTAACGGTGCGAGAAACACGATCGATATTGATAGTAATCTCTTCAAATTCCTTTGGTGCAGCTTCACCACGGACGCGATCACGGCGATTATTGCGGCGCATTGGGCGACCAGCCATATCGCGAGTTTGCTTGGTGGCAGCGACATCGTCAGACATTTTGAGGGTGCCAGCTTTGTTCACTACTTTTGGTTGCTTAGGAGCGGTAGAATTTGCTTCGGCCATATTAGAACTCCAATCCTTCCTTACGAGCTGCATCGGCTAGAGCTGACATGCGGCCAGCGTAGGCGAAAGCACCACGATCGAATACAACTTTTGTGATATTTGCTTTTTTAGCTTTTTTGGCAATTTCTTCACCAATTTTAGCGGCTTTTTCAGTCTTGGAACCGGTTAGCTTGGTGCCAACAGTGGTAGCGGAGACTAAAGTGGTCATGGTGTCGTCATTGATAATTTGAGCAGAAACGTGAAGATTACTGATATGAACGCTCAAGCGTGGGCGAATTTCAGTACCATGAATTTTTGCACGGGTACGTTTTTGGCGATACAACTTATTCATTATTTCTTCCCTGCCTTTCCAGCCTTGCGAAGGATTACTTCGTTAGCATATTTAATACCTTTACCCTTGTATGGTTCAGGTTTCTTGAAGGCGCGAATTTCAGCAGCAACTTGACCAACTTTTTGTTTGTCAATGCCGGAAACAATGATTTCCATCTTATTAGTTTTTAATTCGATACCTTCTGGGGCTACGTATTTCACTGGGTGGGAGAAACCAAGAGACATCTCAATTTCTTTAGGGCCACCGGAAAGACGATAACCTACACCATTGATTTCAAGTTTTTTCTCGAAACCTTTGGAAACACCAGTAACGGCGTTGTTTAGAAGTGCGCGTTGTAGACCATGCCAGGCACGAGCTTCAGCTTCGTCATTCTCACGAGTAACGATAATCTGACCGTCTTCGACCTTAGTCACAACGAATTTTTGTACAGGAACCTCGAGTGAACCCTTTGGTCCAGCAACAGTAATGAACTGTTCGCCGACCGTGATTGTCACTCCTGCAGGAATCTGTACAGGTTGTTTTCCGATACGACTCATATCTTCCTTTCAATTAATATTCGGTTAATTTTAACATAATTTAGGTCTTAATTCAAGATGAAAAATAAAAAAACTGGATGGCCTGATATATAATAAAAATATGAGTAAAATAAATGTCTTGTTGGCCAATGCAAATGGTAATTTGGATGAGAGTAAGGAAACTATTTTGGCGGCAGTAAAAGAAGTTGAGTCTTATGCTTTTCCAAGATTGAAAATTGATTGGGATATTGATGTGGTGGTAGCTAGGAGTGCTTATTCATTAATCATTCCAGAAGATGGTGTGGGTGGACAAACTTATACGAGTGATTTTATTGTTTGTGCCTTAGATCTGAAGACTATGTCGATCTCGCGTTTTAAAGAGATGTTAGCTCATGAACTTGGTCATGCTGCGCGTTGGGGAAAGAACGATGAATGGATGAATACATTGTTTGACGGGATGATTTCGGAAGGTATTGCGACGTATTTCGGTACAGAATTTGCAAAAAATAATAGTGATAAGCAATTTTTCACTAAAGCTATGCTGGAACGCAGTGACGAAGAAAATGAACGCATTCTAAAAGAGCTTCGCGGTAATCTTGAAGATAAAAATTATGACTACCAAACGATTTTCTTCACTGGTAACGATAAATTACCACGCTGGTCTGGCTATTCATTGGGATATTATTTGGTGAAGAAATATTTGGAGAAAACACACAAGGCGATCGAAGAAGCATTTGCTGATAGATATGAAGATTTTAGAATTGTGCTTTAGATTTTCATAAAAAATACCCCCACCTTTTGGTGAGGGCTTGGATCTAGTCTTGCAGTAATATATACGTAAGATATGCACCATAGCTACTAAAAATAATGACAAGTAACATCGTTGTTTTATCCTCTATACTAAAATTTTTACTAGAATAAGTACAAATTAGTAGTGAGAATGTAGCTAAAGCTATAAATAGCAAGATAGCGGGAATGAGATATTTAAGCAAAAATAATACATCATTATGCTTCTGTTCTTTTTTCATAATAGACCCTCCTTTTGAAGAACATTTTTTTGCATATATTGCTACAAAACATTACTATTGTACAATATTTTTTATTTTTTGTCAAGAAAATAACCCCCTCCGGATGGAGAGGGCTTGGTGAAAACTATAGATTTGTTAGTGTTTTTTAATTTTAATTTCAACTAATCCATGGTGTCATCATCGTCTTTCAGATAATCTGGGCGATCGGATTTTTTCATACGATGCGAGAGCTTGATTATTTCCCACTTATCACCTGCCTTTACTCGAAGACAATAGTAGTCTTCGTCTTGCTCGACGATGGTATTCTGACTAATTATCCTTCTATTAGTATCATCGGTAATCATTTTTAGGCCTTTAAGACGAAGTATCGAGCGTACAATCATTGGCTCTACAATATAAACGGTAGCCGCTATAGCACCAAGAATAATAAAACAGATTCCTAGTGGTGGGCATAGGTTTACTACTTGATGGCTAGCAAAGAATTTTTGGTTAGACCATAAGAATATTCCGAATAAAGTAACTACGGATATCAATCTAGCGATCATCCAGAAATATTTATTTTTCTTGATCAGGTATCTTAAATTACTTATACTTATTTTCATTTTTACCCCCTTTAAAATGTAAAATTTCACCAAATTTGCAAGTTGCATTAAAAACCGAAGCTTTTAACTACTTATATTGTACAATAATGTAATAATTTGTCAAAAAAATACCCCCTCCGGATGGAGAGGGCTTGGTGAAATCTAGTTACATTTTATTGCTTCAGATATGATGGATACTAGAAATAGACCTAGTATTACGAAAGATGCAAGTGTGCCATATTCATTTATTGTAGATGTTTGAGAAAAAATACTATAAAATAAGTAAATAATCAAAGCTACAGCAAATAAACCTGAAATGATCATCATAAAAACATCCAATTTTTCATTAAAATTATTCTTCATAATAATTCCCCCTTTTATAAATAGAAAAATTTGTTTCGACAATTTAATTGGTTAGTTTCACCAAATTTATAAGTTACAATCAAAGAGTTAAATCCTTGATTGTTATATTGTATCATTTTTATACTTATTTGTCAATCTAGCTTATGCTTAAATTATTTTTTGTCAAAAAATACCCCCTCCGGAAGGAAGGGGTGGTTAGGATTGGTCTAGATTAAGACCAGAGACGCAGGTCCGATAAGATATCGCGAAACCATGTAAGCTTTCTTTTTTCACGTCGCAAGGTGTATGGCTTAACTGGTTCAGACGGTGGCATTGGGGGTAAATTACCGAAAAGCTCTGGATAAACTACGGATATCTGAGTTCGGAATGCGTAGTTAATCATTGTGTTAAAGATTAAAACCGGAATCTCTTCTCCACCAAAAGTGATTAGGAAGGGATCACCAAAACACGCATCGACGACGAACTTAGAGGATCTTCTTCTCACGTGATTTTTGATAATTTGGCGTTTTTCCAGTGTCGTAAAATTGATACGACGAATATAGGCTGGAGTATCAAGCTGTCTAGAATATCGACGATTTTCGATCTTTAGTACATCTAGATCTTGAAGAATTTCCAATTGGGTAGCAATCTTAAGTCCTTGAAATTGGAAGCCAGCAGGAATTTCTGCTTCGTCAATTTGCTTGGTTATTAGGTCGTTAATAAGGGTGTAAATCGGTAAGTTAAGGGTCTGCTTATCCGGATGGATGCTGTGTTTAATAGACCACGCATTGATTATTCTAATTTTGCCTGCCATGATGTCCTCGTAGATTTGATTTTTACTGAGCAACATGGTATTCACCTCTCTTTCTGAAAGATGTGATGTCCTAACTTAAAGTACATATTCGTCGGACGAGATACAGATTAATTTTAGCTTATTAGGCGAGTATTTTCAAATTATTAATAAATGTGTCCGGTTATATATCATAGAATATTCCATACTGTTATTGAAGCTTTGGGTTTTGCTTTTTTGATAATCTATATTATAATAAACAAGTCTTGAATTTTATTCAGATGAACTTTGTAAAATTGGTAAAGTTAGATTATCGAAAGGGGGATTTTATGGATAATCGAAATGGAAACATGGGAATCGGTACGCCTAACCATTCTCAAAATAATGGGACGCGAAAATTATGGCAGAGATTCTTTAGGTTGCTTATTAGCTGCACCTTTGCCGTCGCTGTTGCTCGAATTTTGCTTATAAATAGCGGGATTCCGCTAAGTTATATTTGGCAAGTCGTACTCAGTTGTATTTTTGGTAACTTATTAGCTACTGCCGACCTTAATTCCACGGGAATTTATCTTTTCAAATATGGAATGAATTTACCTAACTACGGAAAGCGAACTAAAGTTTTTCTACTTTTAAGAATTACCGTAGTCGGTGCGACCATAGCATTAAGGTCGTTTAGGCTGATTGATACCGCAATACTTGCTGGAGTCGTAACTTTTGTTATTGTGCTACAATGGTTCGCTAGAATTTATGATGATCGCAGGTCGTTGATTACCGGAGAGGAAGTCTGGTGTGTTTCGCGTCGAGAGTGGATACCCACAATAATTTTACTTGTGGTTTTAAACTTAACTTTCGGCTTATCTTCAGTGCTTTGTCTTTTGATTATGTTCTTGTATTCAATTGTACTTTATTGCTTCTAACTTACCAATGCCCCTTCTGTATTCAGAAGGGGTTTTTCATAAAAATAAGGCCAGAGGTTCTGACCTTATTTTTTCTAGTTTATTACCAAACCTTGACTAAGATTTCACCACCGAGGCGAGCTTTGCGGGCTTCCTCACCAGTCATGATACCTTTTGAAGTCGAGACGAGGATGACACCACGACCGGATTTGACCTTTGGAAGATCATCGGCGGAAGTGTAAACACGGCGACCAGGTTTACTGACCTTAGTGATTTCGTTAATACGAGCGATTTCATCAGCTTGATTAATCAAGACGTGAATGAAATTGCGTGGTTTTGCTTCTTCGATAGAGAAGTCAGCGATAAACTTGGTTTTCTTGAGACCTTCTAGTACAGCAAGCTTTAGTTTAGAAGTTGGTACAACAATCTCGTTTTTGTTGACGAGAATAGCATTGCGGATACGAGTGATAAGGTCGGCAATTTGATCTGTTGATTGTAATGACATATCTTATCCTTTCTACCAGCTACTCTTTGTTACACCAGGGATTTCACCCTTGCTTGCTTTTTCGCGGAAGCTAATACGGCTGAGACCGAAGCGGCGCATGTAGCCACGTGGACGACCGTCGAGCATATCACGATTTTTTAACCTAGTTGGGCTGGAATTTTTTGGTAGCTTCTGAAGACCTTCGAGGTCGCCAGCGGCTTTAAGTTCAGCACGCTTTGCTTTGTACTTATCGTACATTTTTTGACGCTTGAGGTCACGGAGTACTGCAGACTTTTTGGCCATGTTATTTGTTCTCCTTTTTCTCGAATGGCATACCAAATGCCTCTAATAATTTACGGCTAGCTTCTTTAGAACCGTTCTTGATGATGAAAGTAATCTCAAGGCCGTGAAGAACAGATGCGTCTTCGAAGGTAATTTCTGGGAAGACGGTTTGTTCTTTAAGACCGACGGAATAGTTGCCTTGTTCATCAAAAGATTTGCTAGGTACGCCGTGGAAGTCACGAACGTGTGGCAAAGCGATGTTAATGAAACGGTCAACGAATTCATACATCTTGTCGTTACGTAAAGTGGTGAGGTAACCAACTGGGGCGCCCATGCCTTTACGAATTTTGAAGGTAGCAATAGATTTCTTTGCTAGTCTAGAGGTGGAAGCTTGACCGGTAATCTTAGCAAGAGTAAGAGCTACGGTTTCAGTGTAGTGCTTATCTTCACGCTTTTTACCAACACCACAAGATACAATCACTTTTTCAAGCTTTGGTACTTGGTTGATGTTCTTGATGTTAAGCTCTTTTTCTAGGTCTTTTACGATTTTGTCTTGGTATAAGACTTTCAAACGTGGGGTATATTCAGCCATGATTATTTCCCTTCTTTCTTAAGATTGGAAAGATCGATACCGACGTGAATATCTTTCTTACCACCCTTTGGATTAAATTGAGTGGCTTTGATGTGGCGCTCGCGAATGCCGATACCTTCGATCATTGCTTTGTGAGCGGCACGATCCATTTTGACGATTTTACCAGTCTGACCTTTGTGGTCGCCGGCAATGATTTTTACCATATCGCCAGATTTCAAATTCTGTGCCATATTATAGAACCTCCGGTGCTAAACTGATAATCTTGTTGAAGCCAAGTTCACGAAGCTCACGTGGGACTGGTCCGAAGACACGAGTACCCTTTGGAGTTTTGTCGTCGTTAACGATCACGGCGGCATTGTCGTCGAAACGGATGGTAGAACCATCAGCGCGGCGAATTTGACCACGAGTACGAACGATAACGGCACGAACTACTGCTTTTTTCTTAATGTTTCCTGTAGGAGATGCGTCCTTTACGCTGGCGGTGACAATGTCACCAACACGAGCGTAACGAGCGCGAGTTCCACCGAGGACACGGATTACGCCAAGTTCCTTGGCTCCGCTGTTATCTGCGACAGCTAATCTAGTTTCCTGTTGAATCATCTTAGTTTTCCTCTCCTTCTTGATCGCCAGTAACTTCAGACTTTAATTCGACTGAGTCGTGGGATTTTTCAAGAATTTTGACGAGTTTATAGGTACAAGTCTTTGAGTAAGGACGGCAGGCGATGATCTCAACCTTATCACCAAGCTTAGCCTCATTTGCTTCATCATGAGCGGTGTACTTACGGGTGTGTGAATACTGCTTGTGATAAAGTGGGTGAGTTTCACGGCTGGTAATGGAGACGGTGATGGTCTTATCGCGCTTATCAGAGGTAACTACTCCTTGAAGTGTTTTTGCCATACTTAGGCTCCCTTTCCTTGATTAATTAAAGTTAGTGCTTTTGCGATTTCTTTACGCAAAGCTTTGATACGATGTGGATTTTGCAAGGTGCCTTCGTAGAGTCCACGCTTAGCTTCGAGAAGCTCTTGCTTTAACTCAGCGACGGTTTTAACCTTGGCGGTTTCAGTTTTCTTGTCTGCCATGATTAAATTTCACCTTTCCTTACAAATTTACAACGTACTGGAAGCTTGTGAGAGGCAAGACGAAGTGCTTCTTTTGCCTGTTCTTCAGTGACTTCAGCCATTTCGAACATCACAGTACCAGTTTTAACTTTAGCTACGTAAAATTGTGGTTCACCTTTACCAGAACCCATTTTCACATCAAGAGGTTTCTTGGTGACAGGGGTGTGTGGGAAGATGCGGATCCAAATTTTACCACCACGCTTGATATAGCGGGTAATAGCTTGACGGGCAGCCTCGATTTGGCGGGAATTGATGCGTTCATTGTCAAGAGACATGAGACCAAATTCACCAAAAGCGACAGTGTTGCAGCGAGTAGCTACGCCATCGTTTTTGCCTTTTCTAACCTTACGGTGCGCAACGCGACTTGGAAGTAAAATAGCCATATTTATTTTTCTCCCTTATAAATCCAAACCTTTACACCTACGATACCGGCGATGGTTGGAGCGTGATGACAGTGGAAATCGATGTCAGCGCGGAGAGTGTGTAGAGGAACTGAACCCTCGATAAATTTCTCACGGCGAGACATTTCGGCGCCATTAAGACGACCAGAAACTTCGACACGAACACCTTTAGCACCTGCGGCCATGGTAGACTGAGTAGCCATCTTGACGGCACGGCGGAAGTTCATACGCTTACCAAGTTGGAAACCGATATTTTCAGCAACGAGCTTGGCGGATAATTCAGGTTTCTTAACTTCTTCCACATTGAGGCGGATTGGTTGAGAAACGAATTTTTCCAATTCTTTCTTTAATTCATTAATACCAGCACCTTGTTTGCCGATAACTGCACCAGCCTTAGCGGTACGAATAGTAACCGTGGTAAGGTTGTCGGTGCGTTCGATTTCGATGCGGGCAATGGTTGGGCGAGCTTTGAAACGGTTTTCAATAGTCTCGCGGATCTTGACGTCTTCGATTAACCATTTTTTGAAATCAGTGTTCTTGGTGAACCATTTGGAGGCCCAATCTTTACTGATCTGAAGGCGATAAGAAACCGGGTTTACTTTTTGACCCATTACTTGTCCTCCTTAGCTGATTCTTTTTTAGCTTTTTCTTCGCCAGCTACTTCAACGAAGATGTTGCTGCTAATCTTCTCAAATGGAAGAGCGCGACCGCGTGATGCAGGAACAAAACGGCGGATGCGGGTACCAGCAGTAACAGAGATACGAGCGATGCGGATAGTCTTTGGGTCGATTGAAACACCAGAGTTAATAAGATTAGCTTTGGCAGAATCAATGGCTTTCATGACTGGACGTGCAGCGCGGCGTGGGGTGTGTTCTAGAATGACAAGAGCGTCGGCGACATAGCGATCGCGAACGAGGCTAGCGACGACATTGGTCTTGCGTGGCATAGAATCTACACCTTTAATGTAAGCGTGTGCAAAATGAGTGGACATTATTTACCTCCCTTTACATCAGCTTTTTTACCACCATGGCGTTTGAACTTGCGAGTTGGAGCAAATTCACCAAGCTTGTGTCCGACCATATTTTCGGAAACGAAGACTGGAACGTGGACTTTGCCGTTGTGAACAGCGACAGTGCGACCAACCATTTCTGGGAAGATGGTTGAGTGGCGAGCCCAGGTTTTAATCACGGTGCGATCTTCAGCGGAGAGAGCTTTGATCTTCTTTTCGAGTTTAAAATCCACGAATGGACCTTTTTTAAGGCTACGAGACATAGATTATTTCCTCTTTCCTTCGTGACGACTACGCACGATCATTTTATTAGTTTTCTTATTGTGACGAGTACGGAAACCGAGAGTGAGCTGACCCCATGGTGTACGAGGAGCTTTACCGGTACCGTGACGACCACCGTCACCACCACCGTGTGGGTGATCTGTAGCGTTCATGACAACACCACGGACACTTGGGCGGATACCTTTACGGCGAGTACGACCAGCAGCACCAATCTTGATGTTTTGGTGTTGGAGGTTACCAACTACACCGATGGAAGCTTCACAAGTTGCGAGAACTTTGCGAACTTCACCAGATGGCATACGAAGAGTGGCATAGCCGTTTTCTTTTGCCATAAGTTGAGCGGATGCACCAGCAGAGCGGGCCATTTGAGCACCACGACCTGGAGTTAGCTCGATAGCGTAAACCATAGTACCGACTGGGATTAGGTCAAGAGCTAAGCGGTTAGATTCTTCAATTGGAGCTTCTGCACCAGTTTGGAATTTCTTACCCTTAAACATCTTGGAATCAGCAAGTACGTAATGGAAGTTGTTGTTTTCGTCTTTGATACGAGCAATACGAGCGCTACGGTTTGGATCATACTCGATTTCCATAACTTCGTAGGTCTTACCTTGTGGAAGGTTGTGAGTAAGAATACGATAGTGTCTTTTCACACCACCACCACGGTGACGAACAGTAATGCGTCCTTGGTTGTTTTTACCTGCATTCTGCTTTTTGGCCTTCAAGAGAGACTTGAGAGGTTTTCTGGTCGTAATTTGATCAAAATCCTGAGTAGTCTTCTGGCGCTGAGCAGGAGTAGTAGGACGATAAGCTTTAATGCTCATTATTTTTTATCTCCTTCCTCAACAGTTTCTTCGTCGAAGACGCGGATTTTGTTACCCTCAGCAAGCGTGACATAAGCATACTTGCGGTCGCGACGATATGTTGTGCCTGGATAGGCGTGTTTACCCTTTGAAAAGCGGGTCGCTTTACCCTTACGAGTAAGAATACGGATATCTTTGACGGTGACATTGTATTGTTCAGCGACAGCCTTAGCTACAGCGAGCTTGGAAGCGTCAGCAGGAACATTAAAGATATAAGTAGATTTACTTTGTTCGGCGTAAGCCTTTTCGGTTCTTCGAGGAATAAGTAGCATTATGCGTTCTCCTTTCCGATTAACCAGTTTTCGAGTTGAGCCTCAGAATCCTTGACGAGAACGATTTTGTCTGCATTCATAATGTCGAAGACATTGAGGAATGTAGGACGAACAACTTTGACAAAGTCGATGTTGTTGGTTGCACGTAGGGTGAGAGCGTCTTTCTCTGGAACTACGATCAGAGTGTTTTCTGAAGTAATACCATTTTTCTTAAGAGTAGCCAAGACTTCTTTGACTTTACCATCTTTGATGCCGAGAGAATCGATAGTAATGATGCTCTTATCGGTGTTCTTGATAGAGAGAGCTTGCATGACTGCAACTTTCTTAGCGTTTCTTGAGAGATTCTTGGTGAAGTTTTCGTTGCCAGTGCGGCCGCCAGCTACACCACCATGGCGCCAGATAGGGTTACGGGTAGAGCCGAAACGAGCACGACCAGTCCCTTTTTGCTTCCATGGTTTCTTACCACCACCACGAACTTCGCCACGCTTCAAAGTTTTAGCGTGTGAGCTACGTGAGTTAGCAAGATATGCATCGTAAGCTAATTTAATCAATTCGTGATTAGTAACTTCGAGATTGAAGATTTCTGGATTTAAATCTGCCATATTACTCCTTTCCCTCCACAGTTACGATACCTTTCTTTGGTCCTGGGACGGCGCCCTTAAGACCGAGGATGTTGTTTTCCTTATCGATGTAAGCAACGACAAGATTCTTTACAGTAACTTGATCGTGGCCCATGCGACCTGGCATACGCTTACCCTTGAAAACTTTTTGAGGATACATCGAGCCGATAGAACCGACTTTACGAATATCGCCCTTGAAGCCGTGGGTATTGCGTGACTCTTGGAAGTTCCAACGTTTGACAGTACCAGCAAATCCTTTACCCTTCGAAATACCAGTAACCGCAACCTTGTCTCCAATTTCAAAATTATCGACTGTAAATACGTCGCCTAACTTGAAATCAGTGGTGGAATCCGTACGAAATTCCTTTAAGATTTTAGGACTTAATGTTTCTCCAGCTTTTTTGACGTGAGCTGATACCGACTTGCTCAGATTCTTACCCTTACCGTAACCGAGCTGCACAGCATTATAACCATCGGTTTCGACGGTCTTTATCTGAGTCACTGTGGCTGGTCCAGCTTGAAGGATAGTAACAGGGGTCACTAAACCATCTTCGCTGATGATTTGGGTCATACCAATTTTGGTGCCGAGGATGACTTTCATCTTTTCCTTTCCTTTACGGAGACACTCTATTAGCTAGACAGTAAGGCAGTTCCGACTTTTTTCTCTGTTTGGCCTATATTAAAAAATATTACAGTTGGAAAAAAGTGGCTTTCCTTAATTGTCTAGTTCTTCAAATGTCACCTTGATAAACTTACAAAGATGATTTTACCACAAATGGACCAGATTATCAAGGTCAGATTTAGATTTCTTCTACCTCATCGTCCTGTTC
>CAUQEK010000016.1:0-17160 GCA_963517385.1 uncultured Candidatus Saccharibacteria bacterium
CATTGCATCAAAATCATTTACTTTCGCCGTATCAAATACCGCTCGCGAAAGATCCAATTCCCGCATCCTACAAAGCGTACCAAACATGCCGTACATATCTGTTACATTTTTCGTGTTAAAACTACTACCGAATTTAATACTCGTCACCGATTCCAAATAACCGAACATTTCACGCATATTTGTCACCTTTTCCGTATTAAGCATCGACACATCTAAACTCGTTAAGCTTTTCGAATTATAGAACATATACCCCATATCGGTTACGCTTGAAGTATTAAAGGTCGCAGGAAGCTGTAATTGCTTTAACTTATGCATACTCGAAAACATATGATTCATGTTTGTCGCGCTTCGCGTATCAAAATTCGACACATTAATATTCTCGATATTCACCATACCATAAAATAGCGAATCCATATTCGTCACTTTCGAAGTATTGAAAGAACCAATATTCAAACTCGTGAGATTCGACATCCCATAAAACATCTTGTCCATATTCGTCAAACTCTGTGTATCAAAATTCGATAAATCAAGTGAGACCAATTTTTCATCACCAAAAAACATATTCCCCATCCCCTTAACTTTCGAAGTATCAAAACTCGAAACATCTAAAGAAATTAAATTCACTAGGCTATGAAACATTGCATTACTGTCATCATTCAAAATAATCTTCCCTGCTTCCGCATAGTAATATACTGTCTTCGTCGCCACATCATACCAAGCCTTAATTTCGTAATCCGAATTAACCTCATCCTCAAGACTTACGGTATTTATGCCAGAGCTCGGGGCTGTCATACTTCGCGAAATATGTTCAATCCTATTTCCACCCGTTTCAAAAGTTTTAATTTTTGTATTAAAACTAATGCCTGTCGTCATTAAGGCGTGCATAGTGTATGGATTCGAAACAAAAGACAGAATTAATTTATTCTGATAATTTCCTGATTCAAGATTATCTGCTAATTTCATGCCAATGCTCAGCTGATTTGATTCATTTCCATTGGTCTTCCCTGCGGTTTGAACAATTTGCGCCGGCGTAGACAAAGCTGGAATCGGTGCAAAATTCATGGATGTACCAAATTTAAAACCCCAAGTATTACTCGGTAAATTATTTAGTGTCGAGTTTGTATTTATGGAATCGATTTTCGCCCCGACCGCAGACCCTGCATTAATCAGCGCGGTATTATCCGTTTCAGCACTAAGCGTTGCAGTGTATCCTGTGCGGTTATTTGTATTCACCGTGAAGTTAAACGGAATTTCTGTAGTTTTATCTGTAGATTTTATCACTTGATTTCCATTCACTTGCAGATTCGCTTGATCAACGGAAGCCGAAAGCGTCGGAACATATAAGGCAAAAGAATTATTACTAAAAATTAAATTCAAAAAAGAAATAAAAGCCAAAAATACTACGAGAAGTTTTAATTCCCGTTTAAACCACCCCCCCCCGCGAGGGTGGGACAAATGTGATTTTTGACCTTGCATATGTATATATTTTAACATAAGCGTAAAAAGTATATCGCCTTATCTTTTTCTGATTTTCCAAAGAGAATGCCGCTTACCTCTGACGGAGCATAAGCTTGGCCGAACGGCCTTGAGTGTCTCCGGAACGAGGTATGCGGCTTTCTCTCCCCTTGAGCGGTCCGTTAAAAGGCATGCGACATTCTTCCCTATGGCTTACGTGTAAAGTACCCTTGTACTCCAGGACGATCCACTCTGAGCCAAGAAAGGTCTGCTGTACTAGGGTCCGCCAAGAATGAGCCATTACCACCACGGAGCTTCTTGCGTCCTCCAAAAACACTATCGTAACTAGTAATTTTAGACACATTAAAGTCATTACTTACATATATTTTTTCTAACTTGTCCTTATCCATATCAGGAGTATAAATCTGGAACATGCTAGATACCGACTCGGCGCTGCTAGTATCGAATGACGACAAATCCAATTCCGTCAAGCTATACGTGCCATAGAACATATTATACATATTCGTTATTTTACTAGTATCAAATGAAGTAACATTGAGACTCTTTAATTCGTTCATTCCACTAAACATAGCTATCATACCATAACCAGTAACTTTTGACGTATTAAAGTTAGATAGATCCAAACTATTCAACTTACTTACAGAATAAAACATTTCACGCATATTAGTTACATTACTAGTATCAAACGAACTAATGTTTAAATTGGTCAAACTATTCATATTAGAAAACATATTACTCATATCTGTTATCTTTGAAGTATTAAAATTACTCAAATCAAGTGTCGCCAATTTAGACAAATAACTAAACATCCGACTCATACTAGTTACATTTTTCGTATCGAACGACAATATATTTAAATTAACAAGGTTCGTCATATCCCGAAACATTTCAGACATATCTGTCACTTTTTCCGTATTAAAACTCGACAAATCTAAACTAGCAATTTTATTTGAGCCATTAAACATCGAATCCATTCTTGTAACATTCTCAGTCTTGAAATGATTTAGATTCAAATTCTGCAAACTTTTTAGGTCTTTAAACATACTTGACATATATTTAACATTATCCGTATTAAAAGATGAGATATTAAGCTCAGTTAAGCTTTCCATGCCTTCAAACATACTTCCCATATACGTTACTTTTGAAGTATTAAAATGTGAAAGATTTAATTTTGTAATCTTCTTAGCGTATGAGAACATACCGCCCATACTAGTTACACTACTAGTATTAAAACTCAATACATTCAAATTCACAAGTTCCCACATACCAGAAAACATATAGCTCATATCTTTTACTTTCGAAGTATTAAAATGCGAAAGATCTAAATCCGTAATCTTATTACAACCTGAAAACATCCCATACATACCTTCCACATTACGGGTGTCAAACGGACTAATATTTAAATTCACAAGATTATTCATCGAGCCAAACATAAATCTCATATCCGTTACTTTTGAAGTATTAAAATGTGAAAGATTTAAAGACCTCAATTTCGATACACCAGAAAACATTTGCCGCATATCAGTTACATTACTCGTATTAAAATTAGAAATATCTAAATCATTAAGTTTATACATTCCGTTAAACATATTGATCATACTTGTCACCTTCGAAGTATCAAAATTGTTTAAACTTAATGAACTTATATTCATATCACTAAACATACTGTTCATATTAGTCACATTACTAGTATTAAAATTAGATACATCTAAGTTCGTAAGTCCTCTCATACCTGAAAACATACCACTCATATTAGTTACATTGCCCGTATCAAACATTGAGATATCTAAATTAGTTATCTTAGGTAAACCATAAAACATTCTACTCATATCAGTCACATTATTGGTTTTAAAGTTACTCAAATTAATTGAACTTAACTTCGCAGAATCAGAGAACATACCACTCATATTAGTTACATTCTTTGTATCAAAAAATGACAAATCAAGGCTCTCGATACTTGCCATATCAGAAAATATACCACCCATATTCGCCACTTGAGTCATATCTAATTCCTTAACAAAATCGATATCGGTTAGATTTTTAAATCTCACTAACATTCCACTGCAATCTTTGTTTAGAAATATCTTCTGTTCAGCAGAGTAAAAATAAACTGTTTGGTCCGTAGGACTATACCAAGCCAAAATTGGATTATCAGAATCATCCGATGAAATATCTTTGGTCTGTATCGATTCATCAGGCGCCGTGTCGCTTCGTTTGATATGGTGCGCAAAATCTTTATATCGATAGCTTCCATAATGTTCTTGATGACGATCTAGATCTGCTATTCTACTATTAAAATCATAACCTTTTGCCATGACTGTTTTCGGTTCATATGAATTTGGTACGACCGAAAAAATCAATTTATTTGTATATTTTCCACTATCTAAATTATTACCAATCTTTATTCCAACCTGAATTTTCTTTTCATCATTACTCCAGCCATAATCAGAATTAGATATCAATGTTTTTGGCGCAGAAACCCCTGGGATTGAATCATATTTATCATCACCAACAATCCTGTATCCCCAACTATTTTCGGTAAAATCATTCAGATTTTTCGCATGGTCAATTGAATTAATTTTGGTCGAACCACCAGTCGTTTCATTCATTAATGCCGTTTCATCAGTTTCCGTACTTAAAGTCGCCACGTAACCACTTTTTAAATTACGTGTTACCTGAAACCTAAAGTCAAAACTCCTCGTACCATTGTAATATAGCATTACCTTTCCATTAGTAGAAAGCTCGGTTTTATCCACAGAGGCAGAAAGTGTCGGCACAAATGCAGCCGACACTCTTTCCCCGCCATAAACTATAAAACCCAAATTCGACAAGAAAAGGAACGCGAGAAAACCAGCAAAATTTCTCATATTCTTTTTATAAATATAAAAAATCGCACTTTTTCCCATTCCCATATGAATTTATCTTAGCATAAACGGGATAAAATAGGAAGCTATGGAACCACCACCCAAGTCGAACCGATGCAGAATGGATTCCCCGTTCCCGAAACATAGGTACAACCCGCCCCTACCGTCAAACTCGGTCTACGATAAAAAATCCCTTCACTGCCACCCGTTTCCATCGCCGATATCACGAACTTTTTCGATGCATAAACATGCTCCAGATGATCTACCAAATTATGGTCATAAACTGGTACTGTACCCAGTCCGAACATATATCGAAAATCCCGTACACTACTCGTATCAAAACTTGAAATATTTAGATTTTTCAAACCTTCCATACCACCAAACATTCCGTTCATCGTAGTTACACTACGTGTATCAAAACTTGGCAAACTCAAGTTCTCTATCGCCAGCATCGAATTAAACATACCCCGCATATTGGTCACTTTTGAAGTATTAAAATTATTTAAATTCAGCGTCGTAATTTTCGCCACCCCGCCAAACATATCTCTCATATTCGTCACATTACTCGTATCGAAACTCGAAACATCCAAGCTTTCCAGCGCCCACATGTTTTGAAACATATATTCCATCGTCGTAACACGACTAGTGTTTAAATTACCAAAATTCAACGTCTTAATCTTGTGATCTTGCGAAAACATATACGCCATATCCTCCACTTTTGAAGTGTTAAAATTCGAAATGTCTAACGATTCAAGTGCAAGCATATTACTAAACATATTTCGCATTTTCACTACATTTCTCGTATCGAAATTTGATACATTAAGACTTTTAATCTTCTGCATATTGTGAAACATATTAACCATAACCTCAACTTTACTAGTATTAAAGCTCGATAAATTTAAACTAGTAAGTTCACTCATTCCCGCAAACATATCATTCATATAAATCACATTCGAGGTATCAAAAGTAGCAGGCAACTGCAGTTGTTTCAATTTATGCATACCAGAAAACATGTAGCTCATATTCGTGATATAACGTGTATTAAAATTCGAGATATCAATATTTTCAATATTAGCCATACCGTAAAATAATGCATTCATATTTGTCACATTCGAAGTATCAAAAGAACTAATATTCAAATTCGTTAAATTCGACATTCCATAGAACATTTTATCCATATTTGTTAAACTCTGCGTATTAAAATTCGATAAATCCAGCGAAACCAATTTTTCATCACCAAAAAACATATTCCCCATACCCCTCACTTTAGATGTATCAAAGCTCGATACATCAAGCGAAGTTAAATTCACCAGATTATAAAACATCGCGTTACTATCATCATTCAAAAAAATCTTCTCGGCTTCCGTATAGTAATATGCTGTCTTCGTGACAGAATCATACCAAGCTTTAATTTCATAATCTGAATTAGCTTCATCTTCAAGACTTACAGTGTTTACCCCAAAGCTAGACGCCGTAGCGCTTCGCATGATATGTTCAATTTTATTACCACCCGTCTCAAAAGTTTTTAACTTGGTATTAAAATTAATACCAGTGGTCATTAAAGCTCTTTTTTCATACTGATTAGAAATTATCGAAACCACCAATTTATTAGTATAACTTCCACTCTCTAGATTGCTAGATAACTTCATACCAATCTTAAAATCAAAATTTTCATTACCAGAAGTTTTCGCAGCAGTACTATAAAGATTAATCGAATTCGAAAGACTCGGAATCGGCTGATAGTTTCCACTCGTAGAACTCAAAAATCCCCAAGTATTTTCCGAGAAATTTGTAAGTGTTTTATTTGTGTCGATAGAATTTATTTTTGCTCCGCTCGTCGATGTAGTATTTACCAAGGCCGTTTCATCCGTTTCGGTATTTAAGGTTGCGGTGTAACCAGTTCTATTATTCGTATTTACTGTGACCTGAATTGGCAATTCGGAAGTTTGAGAGACTGAATTTATAACTTGGTTGCCATTTATTTGTAGGTTAGCTTGATTCACGGAAGCCGAAAGTGTCGGAGTATATAAAGCAGAAGAGTTATGGCCAAAAATTAAATTCAAAAAAGAAACTAAGCCCAAAAATAGTCCGAGAATCTTCAATTCCCGTCTAAACCACCCCCCCCCGTGGGGCTTTCCTATATGTGATTTTTGGCCTTGCATATAGTTTTATTTTACCATAAACATAATTATTAATTACGCTATAATATATTTATGAACGAAAACTCCACCTCACTTTATGACGTCGCCATTATTGGCGCCGGTATCGCTGGCATGACTGCCGCACTTTATCTTTTGCGCAACCACCAAAAAGTCCTTCTACTCGAAAATGCCGGCTACGGTGGACAAATCCTCGAAGCTCCGATTGTCGAAAATTATCCCGGTTTTACCAAAGTTAGTGGCCCCGAACTTTCCGAACATATTTATCAACAATTAAAATCCCTCGGCCTTTCCCTCACCTACGACAAAATTAAGCATCTCGAAAAAACCACCACCCATTTCACTCTCACTGGCGATCAAACTTACACCGCCAAATCCGTCATTCTCGCCACCGGCACTACGCCACGCCGTCTCAATCTCATCAATGAATCTGAACTTATCGGTCACGGTATTTCCTATTGTGCGACTTGCGATGGCGCTTTTTATCAAAATCAAACCGTCGCTGTCGTCGGTGGTGGCAATTCCGCCCTTCTCGCCGCCTCTTATCTTTCCCATATAGCACAAAAAGTTTTTCTCATTCATCGTCGCTCCCATTTTACCGCCGAAAAAGCCCTGGTTTCACAAATTAAAAATTCCGCCAATATCGAAATTCTCTATAATCAAGAAATTCTCGCCTGCCATGTCAACGAAGATCATCATCTCGATTCCCTCATTCTAAAAAACCAACAAGTCTTTCCCGTTTCCAGTCTCTTTGTTGAAATTGGCCGCCTCTCTTCTCTCACTGGAATTTTTCAGAACAGTAATTTACGCAGTCTCCTGCTTTTCGATCAATCTGGTTTCATTATTACCGATGACTCATGTGCCACCAATCTCGCTGGTCTCTTTGCTGCCGGCGACTGTCGTTCCAAAAATTTCCGCCAACTCGTCACCGCCTCTTCCGACGGCGCCATTGCCGCCAATTCTGCCATTAAATTTCTTTCGCAGATTTAATTAGATTCAATTAATTCGACAATGCCCTCGTATTTTTTTCAATAAAAAAACTGGCTCGCACCAGTAAAAAATGGAGCCATTGGCAGGGATCGAACCTGTGACCTGCTCGTTACGAATGAGCTGCTCTACCAACTGAGCTACAATGGCATAGAGACATTATACATTATTTTTTCTTTAATGTATAATGAGGTTATGAAGAGCCTCATCTCGGATCTCATCGCTCATCGCGGCATGCACGGGACTTATCAAGGCGCCAAGAATTTTCCTGAAAATTCTCTTTCCGCATTTAAGCGTGCCCTGCTCGCGAATTATGCCATCGAACTGGACATTCATCTTACCAAAGACCACCAGCTCGCGGTTTTTCATGACCACGACACTCTGCGGATGACTAAAAAATCTTACAATCTTGAAGATACCGGTCTTTATATTCTTAAAAAACTTCCACTGATTAATTCCGATGGTGTTTCCACTAATCAAACTATCCCCGAACTTTCCGAGGTATTAGATTTAATTCACGCCAAAGTTCCTCTCTTAATCGAACTAAAAACCACCGAGCATTCTAACATTTCCCTCTTCGGCAAAACCGTCCTCACTGCACTCGAAAAATATCTCAAAAGCTATCGTGACCCGAAAATTTATCTCCAAAGTTTCGATCCACGCATTATTTACTGGATCAAAAAACATCATCCCAAAATTCCGGTCGGGTTGCTACTTTCTGATGATTCTGACCTTGCCAAAAAATATGATTTCTTTGTTAATAACCCTCTAATTTGGCGCCTCGTCAAACCAGATTTTCTCAGCGTTAATCAAACTATGTTAAACCGACCTGCCATCCAAAAATTCAAGGTCAATCATCCAGTTCTTTGCTATACTATCGACGACGAAAAAACCCTCAGCGAATTAAAACCCCTCGCCACTCAATTTATCGTCGAAAAAATCCTCTAACTTAAATCAATTAAAAAATCAAAACTGCATCCAAGAACTCACTACCGCCTAAATTCCACTAAGCACTATTTTTCAAACCACAAAAAATAGCCCGAAGGGCTTTATTCTGGCGGATCCGACGAGACTCGAACTCGCGACCTCTGCCGTGACAGGGCAGCGCTCTAACCAACTGAGCTACGAATCCACTACCCCATATTATACCGATAAACTCCTCTTTACGCAAGAGTTTTTTTCTTTTTTAAAGTTCCAAAATCGATTTTAAAACTAAAACTCTTTTTCGTGTCACGGATTTCATATTGTAAACCATATCGTTTCAATAAATTTTTTACAATATAAAGCCCCAAACCACTTCCGCTCTGCTCATTAGTGCCCGCTCTATAAGAATTTTTAATCTCTAGTACTCCATCTCGCATCTGCATAGAAATCCTACCATCCTCCTCCGCATACTTCACTGCATTGCCGATTAAATTCGCTAACACCATCGATAAAACCGTCCTATTCAACCAAATTTTTTGTTCCCCAACCTCAATTCGCATTTGCAGATTCTTCTCCGCAATCATAATTTGATTGCGTCTCAACACCTCCTCGACTACCTCTGAGATTTTTATCCATTCAGACTTTTCGAAACTATCCATTTTAGACATCAAGAGTAATTCTCGAATTCCCGCGTCAAGTTCATCCACCATTTCTCCACATTTTTCCAAATAAAAATCCCGGTCCTTATATTTCCCGACTTTAAATTGCATATTTTCCAAAACAATCTTCAGACTGGTCAGTGGCGTTTTTAATTCATGTGAAGCTCCACGCAAAAATTCAAAATTCACTTGCTTCATTCTTAAAGTTTCCTGTCTCGCGTAAAACCCTGCCGCCACCAACGATAGCACCACCGATCCCAGTAATGTAACCGGCAAAAACTTCAAGCTCAAATCGATCGCATCCTTTTCTAAATTTGCCGTCGAAACAAACTGCACCAAAGCCTCTTCTTCGTTTAAGAGCTTCACGCTTTTTTCTTCAATAATCACCGAATTATTTTCACTCGTCCGATCCACAGGTAGCAGCTCTGAAACTTTCATCTCGTTCTCTGCATTCTGCGTTTTTAGGTAAGCTTTAATCTCACCACTCCTGGAATAAAAATCCAAAGCCTGCTCCACATATTCACGACTTTTACCAGCTAAATTTTTCGTCACATCCGAAGCCGTTTGCTTAATTTCTTTTGTTTTTTCCTCCAAATAAGATTTCGGCAGTGCCAAAAATATCCCACCATGAATAATCGTCACTACCCCAAGTAGTAGTATGAAAACCCTGAAAAATCCCTTCCAGAAAGTTCTTCTCATTTTCGCTCCAATTTATATCCCACCCCGCGCACCGTATAAATACAATCCAGTTTTAATTTTTTTCTTAACTCTTTAATATAAACATCGATCACTCGATCAAACGGAATTTCTTCACTTTCCTTCCAGACATTTTCAATAATTTGTTCCCTAGTCAAAACTCGCCGTTCATTCAAAAATAAATATTTTAAAATCTCCAGTTCCTTCGGTTTCACCTCTACCGGTCGTCCTGCTACCTCGGCTCGAAAACTCACAAAATCGATCTTTGTTTCTTGATAATTAAATTCTCTTAGATCCTCACCTAAAGTTTTCTTCAGTAGCGCCTCCACTCGTGCTTTTAAAACCGGTAACGAAAACGGTTTTTCCATAAAACCATCCGCCAAATTCGAAAAGGCCATAATCTGCGACTCTTCGTCCGAAAATGCCGTCATCATCAAAACCGGCACCCGACTTTTTTCACGAATTTTTCTTAAAACTTCTAATCCACTCATCGACGGCAATTTGATATCTAAAATCACCAAATTAATTTCATGGTTAAACTTCTTCAGCGCCTCTATACCATCCCCCGCCTCGACCATCTCGTATTTATATTCCCGCAAAAATTCCACCACCCCTTCCCGAATCATTCGGTCATCCTCTACGATCAGTATTTTCATTAATCTAAATATACCAAATTTAAAGCTCTATCAAAAGTTCCTTTGGATTCTTTTTTAAATTTCGATAGCTTATTACACCAAGCGAAACCAATATGATTGCCAACATGAAAACCACCGTTATCGTCACCGCACCAATCGTCATCTGTACATCAATTGCCGAAAGAGTTTTAGTAAAACCTTCCATTTCTGCACCCCCACCCAACTGCGTCGCCCCAGCCTGTTTCGCCATTTGTTTTGTCACCCCAGTTGTTACATTTTTTAAAATGTCATTCCCCATTATTTTCGCAAATTTTCCTGCCAAGACATAAGCCCCCACGAACGCCGGTAGGCTTACCATCAAAAGTTCTATCACGAACTGTCCGAAAATCTGTCCTTTTTCCAAACCTATCGCCAGTAAAATTGCGATTTCTTTTTTTCTCGCATTCATCCAAAGTAGTAGAACTAGAGCCACTATTATTCCCGCAAAAATTAGTGAACCGAAAAACATTTGGTTGGCCACTCCATACATTCCCGAAATTGATTGTTCCAAAGCTGGATAGTTTGAGGCACTTTTTATCAAATTATACTCGCGCCAATTCACATCCAATTTCTTCACCGCAGCCATCACTTGGTCAAGATTCTTCTCGCCCTTCACAAAAAATGTTGCATCTTGATATGCCGCCGTATCCTCATCATTGCCATAAACTTTCGCCGCCGTCGAAACATCCGTCACTAAAGTATTTTCATAAAGTTCCTGTGCCGCTGTCACACTCCCCGTATTTTTCCCTGCAAACAAACCCTTGATCACTACTTCTACGGTTTCGTTTGCCGCTTTTTCGTTATCCGCGTCAAATAAATTTGATTTAATTTTAATTTTATCCCCCACTTTTAAATTATTTTTCTTTGCCAAATCTTCGTGCATCAAAATTTGATTTTTATCATCATTTTTTAAATGCTCACCCGAAACCAGTTTATATGCCCCAGACACAAATTTAGTTTCTCTCGCCGAATCATTCACGCCAGTTAGCATCACTGCGCGCTTAAAATTCTTCGCGCGTTCCGCCGACCTTCCGCGCAAAGTTTCTGGCGTCTCGATAATATCCTTATCTACCAAATCCGCCACGCTATTGATTCTTTTTACCGTATATTCAATCTCCGGCGACTCAGAAATTTTTTTAATATCAGTTCCCCTCACATTACCACCACCTCGCGGTGTGCCCTGATTTACCTGGCGATTAATTTCCATTGAAAAACTATTAGTTACTCCCGAAAAAGCCTCACTCGCCGCCTTACTTGTCGCATCCTGAATCGCCAGACTGATCATCCCTAGTGCCGCCATTATTAGCACCACAGAAAAAATCACCAAACTTTTTAACTTTTTGCGCGTCACATATAAGAATGCATTTTTCAACATTATCTTAATTTCCTTCCCTTTAATTCCAAGACCACATCTGCCGAATCTGCCACCCTTTTACTATGTGTCACCACAATTACACATTTATTGCGCTCTTTTGCCAACTTTTTCAAAACCTCAATAATTTCCTCTGCCGTGTTTTCATCCAAATTTCCTGTCGGTTCATCCGCCAAAATAATCGGCGCCTCCGAAACCAACGCTCGCGCGATCGCCACGCGTTGTTGCTGTCCGCCCGAAAGCTTCATCACATTTCGATTTATTTGATCCTCATCTAATCCTAGTTTCACCAAAATCTCATTCGTCGCCTCTTGGTTCACCAATCTAATATTTTCTAGCGGTGTTAAATAATCAATCAAATTATAGTTCTGGAAAACCAGAGCAATATGGTTTTTGCGATGATAACTATAACCGTATTTACCAATCTTCTCATCTTCAAACAAAATTTCGCCACTCTTCGGTTCGTCTAATCCCGCGAGCAGTGAAAGCAAGGTAGATTTTCCCGCCCCCGATTTTCCGATAATTGCATAAAATTTCCCTCGCTCAAATTTCTGGTCCACTCCTTCTAAAATATTCTCCCGACTTCCCGCGTAAGCATATGAAACATTTTTAATTTTTAGCACACTCATCTTTCCTCCTAACTTATTTTCGCTAAAATTTCTTTCGGTTTTTTCGTCAAAATCATCCACGACGCCGCTATTACTGCTAGAACGATAATTAAAATCAAAAGTCCATAGCTCATCGCAAAAATATCCATTCCCCCACCATCAGTCGTAAAGCTGCTTAAATCTAAATTATCTAAGCTCTCTTTCTGTAAAACCGCACCCAGAATCCATCCCACAAAAATTCTTCCCAGTATCGCCGCCAAAATCATTGCCGGCAGCGAAACTAATACCAACTCCAAGATAAATTGCCCCACAATTTTCATCTTACTGCGTCCAATCGCCAGTAATATCCCAATTTCATACATCCTTTCCCGCACCCAAAGAATTAGCACCAAGGACAATACAATTATTCCCGCCCCGATCACCGCCATAATCATCACAGAAATCATCTGTTTCACCATATCTAGAGACTCCACCATTCCCGAGAACTGATTTTCCTCTTCACTAATTTCATAGTCTTCCGACTGAACACTTTTTTTATTCATTTCCGCCTTTAACGCCGCTAATTTTTCGGAATCAGCTACCAATATTTTTAAACTCGTCACCAGTTTTTTCTTGTCAAAAACCTGTGTCATCGTCGCGTAGTCCGTAAACATCATATTCTCACTAAAATCCGAAGACATACCAGTATATTTTTCTTGCTTTTTCCCAGTAAAAATTCCTTGAATTAAAAGTTCTAATTCCTTCTCTTCCCCTAAAACTTTTAGACTCACCTTATCGCCGACCTTCCACTGGTTTTTCTTCGCCAGTGCTTCATGCACTAAAACCTTTCCAGCTTCCCCACGTGCAATATTTTCCCCTTCAGTCAACTTAAATACTTCACTACGAAATAACGGGTCTTTCCCCACATTACTTATCGCCTGAAGCATAACCGCGTTTCCTAAGTAGCCCGGCAAATCTTCTCGCATCACCATTTGCTCACCCGCCACCACCTTGCCGTTTTTGAGTTCAGTTACCCCTTCATATTGATAAATCTTCTCTGACCCAAGTTTGCTATCAATCAAATCAAAACTTTCCGCATTAAAAGTCTCAGATTTTAATGATCTAATTTTCACACCAAAATCATTCGCGCTATTTATCGCGTTCGTCATTTTCTCACTAGTTTTCGTTATCGAAAAACCAGCATAAATCACCGCCAGAATTAAAGTTAAAATCAAAAATATCAACGCCGTACGCGTGCGTTTTCGAAAAACATAAGCTACCGCATTTTTAATCATTCTTCCTCCATATTTTTATTTTAAATTTTAATTATGAAGCCACTGTGAATTTTTCGAAATTCTTCTTAATTTCCGAAAATCCCTCTCGAATCATGATAAAATGAAATTACGCGAGTGTCGTATAACGGCTATTATATTTCCTTCCCAAGGAAGAGACGAGGGTCCGACTCCCTCCACTCGCACCAGACCATAATAAGAAAGAGCATTTATGCTCTTTATTTTTATGGTCGCCCGTCCGAGAAAACTTGCGAAGCAAGGTTACTCGCACTATTCCTCAAGTTAATAATTATTATTTTTTGTTTTATTTGGGGTGAGGCCGAGGGAGATTTTCTCCCTCCACTCGCACCAAATCAAAAAAATAAGAACGTTTACGTTCTTTATTTTTTTGATTGCCTGTACGAGAAAGTTTATCTATAAAATTACTCGCACCAGACCATAATAAGAAAGAGCATTTATGCTCTTTATTTTTATGGTCGCCTGTACGAGAAAGATTACGAAGTAAAATTACTTACGCCAGATTCTAAAGAGAAAAAATATTTATATTCTTTCTCTTTAGAATCGCCTGCATAAGAAAGACTACGTAGTAGTCTTACTCGCACTGACTAGAAAAAAGGGAGCCTCCTGCTCCCTTCCAGCTTTACGCCTCACATTCCACTACAGAAAATCCGTAACCTAATGCCATCTGGATGCAATTTTCATCATTGAAATGCATACAATAAATCCGCTTTCTTAAATTTTCCGGCACCGCCATCGCTAAATTCCCCACAAACAAATGCGCCCCGTTCGAATTCCTCACCGAAGTCACATCGATATAAGCCCGCGCGATCTGCACCCCTTCACTCAGAAGATAATGTAAATTCTTAATTTCCTTCGTGTCGCCCGAATAATATACCACCCCATCCTTTGTGGTGAAAATCAGACCGAAACTCATCAGCTCCGCACAATGCCAAGTTTTCACATAACGTACCCCTGAAAAATTTTTAAATTTTTCATCATACTGCGTATCGTGCACCAAATCATACATCTCTTCTGTGCAACCAAAACCTTGCAAAATCTGCTCAATCGTTTTTACGTATTCATCATTATCCGGCAAAATAATTTTCAGCGGTCGATGCAATACAAGATACAAGTAAGTCACCAAACTTCCCAGACTGCCGATGTGGTCCGAATGCGTATGGGTAATCATCAGATTTACTGCCCTCACTCTGCCAAGCAAACTCTTTTGCTTCAGCTTCGCGAACACATCCTCACCACAGTCAATCAAGAATAACTGATCATCATCAATGAAATACGCTGCCGTATTCCCCTCCTTCACATTAAACGCCGAGCCTCTGCCCAAAAATTTTAATTCCATATCCCCCTCCTTCGAATTTTCTAAAGTTTAAAGTACTCGTAATCTTAACTTACGCTTATAGATTATTGTAATCAAATTTACCAAAAAGTCCACCCCTGTTTCCAGAGGTGGATTCCTGATTAGTCTCACTTAGGATTCTTGTCGATCAATTTTAATTAATTCTTTAACTTTACCAGAATCTCGAATTTCCTTCATTTGCTTATCAAATTCCGTAAATGAAATTTTGATTGAAGTATAATTCACTGTCGAATCAGTTTTCGCCACCAATTTCACGAAGTAATAACCATCACCAGAACTTGAAACGAATTTATCCGAAATTTCCCCCGCATTGAGACTCATCGCTTTTAGTGATCTACCACCATCCACGTTCATCTTATCGACCAGTCCCCCCGTTTCTTCATAAAGCACCTTATCGCCCAGCTCTTCCGAAATCGCCTTCAAATCTTTTCCAGACTTAATCAAAGATTCTACCTGCGCCGCAAGTTGCACCGCGTTCGTATCAATTGCCTGCGAAACTTTTTCCTTCACCAGCGAAAGGTAAATCATTCGGCGATATTCCTTCATCGTCAAACCAAAATTATCCTCCAGAATTTTCTTGAATCCTTCTTCACTACGTTCCACCCCACCAATTTTTCGGTGCTCCAAAATCGTTTCGTCCACTTCCTTATCGGTCACCGTCAAATCATTTTCTTTCGCCAATTTCAAAGCCCAAGCATAATTCTCTGCCTCATCCAGCGCCAAGCGCTTATAATGCTGCTCCATAAAATCATTGTCTTTTGCATTATCTAGCTTACCCTGTTGTTTTTCAATCGGCGTAATCGTACTATGATAAATCAAAAGATAATCCGAATAACGCACATCCGCACCATTTACATTGGCCACCGACACCGGCAAAAGTTGGGTCAAACGATAAAGAATCGGATTCGTACTCTGCCATTTATAAAGCATAAAATAACCTGCCCCCGAAGCCAAAACCACCGCCATCACTGACAGAATAATCGTCACCGTCACCACGCGATATTTTGCATATTGCATAGGATACTTGAACTTACGTCCCTTCGATAGCACCTCTTCGCGACGCTCTTCGACCTTCTCTAATTCTGTTTTATTCTTGAATTCTTCAATCTTTTTTTGCTCGCGTTTTTGTTTCATTTTCGCCACGATTGAAAGTCTCTTCTCTTTTACGGCGTCGGTTTCGTTTATCATTGTTTTATCCACTTCGTTTTCTAATTTAGCTTTGCTCATTTCCTATTTCTCATTAATTAGATTTTGTAAATCGTTATAAATTTTTTCCGAATTTTTCACCATCGATATCACCAAATCCCCCACCGCTGTTTGAATTACAATCGTGCCATACCCCATTAGTCCCGCCCGAATGCCACTCACACCATAAGAAATACTTTGAATCTTGTCCAACCCCAAGTCTACCACTGACTTCTTAAACAAACCTCGTTGTGAAATTTGACGAATCCGCTGGTTGGTCACAATATAAATCGAAAAATACCATAACATGTAAGAATATAAAAACCCTAAAACCCCCACTAAAATCAGTGCCAAGAAGGTCTCAAAAATCATCATATTATTTGGCCAAAGTAGGGTCAATCCCACCCCAATCATAATCATCAAAATTAAAAATATCACACCGGACTTTGCCGTTAAAAAATGGCGTCGGAACACAAACTGCACCTCTTCGCCTTCTCTCTGACCATCAAAAATCATTTTTCTCATACGTATTTGGTGACCCGGGCGGGAGTCGAACTCGCAACCTTCTCCTTAGGACGGAGCCGCTCTATCCATTGAGCTACCAGGCCATACCTAAATTATACCATATTCGATTCCACGACCATTTTTGATAAACATATAGATTAACTAAGACTTTTTAGCAAAATAGCCTGGGAACTGTTATATAACTTCATAGTTTAGCTATTATGATGAACATCGTTTTCCAAAAATGGATTAACTAAATCCATCCACTCCAAAGGCAGATAAACAGATAGATAACCATGATTATATCCTTTCGCTTCATATACGGTACAATTAGGATGCATTTTTTGAAATAGCTTAGCCGATTCCTTAACGCAACCCATTTCTTTTTCACCATAAATATATAGAA
>CAUQEK010000017.1:0-16285 GCA_963517385.1 uncultured Candidatus Saccharibacteria bacterium
TTGATGTCTCTTTTTGTTGGTTAGTGTTGCACTTGAGGTTTTAACTTGGACTTTTTCTTTACTTATCCCGTTTTCGATGTTATAATATAACGCATGAAAAAGCTTCCAATTGTCGCCCTTATCGGCCAAACCAATGCTGGTAAATCCAGTCTATTAAATCGCATGGCACACAAAAATATTGCCATTGTTGCGCGTGAGGCCGGCACTACCCGTGATAGCGTAGTAGCGACTATTGATCAAGCTTTTACTCTTATTGATACTGCTGGTTTGAAAAATCCTGAAGATGATTTCGAAGCTTCCATCCAGGATCAAATCGAGGACGCCATTGATTCTGCGGATCTTATTTTACTTACCGTCGATTCTACCAAATACCCAGATTTCCGCGACAAAGATATTGCCCGCATGGCCCTTAAATCTCGTAAGCCAGTCCTTTTAGTACTCAATAAATCAGATCTCAAAGAATCCCTACCTTTTGCCGAATATATCAAATTTGGTATAAAAGCAGACGAAACCTATCAAACTTCTGCCACTACCGGACAGGGAATTAAAGACCTCAAATCCCGTATTTATCGCGAATTAAATTCCTATCCAAACACCAGCGAGCTTGACCCCGAAGAAAAAACCGAAACCGCCATTAAGGTGGCCCTGATCGGCCGTCCAAACGTTGGTAAATCCAGCCTCTTCAATCGCCTCGGCCAAAAACAGCAAGCCATCACCAGCTCCAAGCAGGGAACCACGCGCGATATTAATCGCCTTGAGCTTAAATTTAAAGGCCAAACCATTGAATTCCTCGACACTGCTGGTTTGCGTAAACCAGGCAAGCGCGAAGTTGGTATTGAAAAATTTTCTGCCATTCGCACTCTTTCCGCCATTGAAGAATCTGACATCTGTTTACTACTTGTCGATTCCACTGAACCACATTCTAAGCTCGATCAATCCCTAGCTGGCCAAATCATCGAGGCTGGAAAAAGTGTGATTTTAGTCATCACTAAATCTGATCTTCTTGATAATTCTACCCCTGTAGCTTCTACCATTTCCGACAAGTCCAAACCAACGGAACTTTCTCAAATTGACAATATTCTTGATAACTTAGAGCACGATTTCAATTTCTTATCTTTCGCTCCAGTGATTATTACCAGCTCCGAAACTGGCAAAAATGTCACCAAATTATTTGAACTTATTACCGAAGTCGACCTAGCTCGTCATACCGAACTTAAGACTTCTGAGTTAAACAAAGTTCTGAACGAAGCGGTAATTTCTCACCCGCCAGCTGGTTTGAAAAATACCCATCCAAAACTCCAATACATCACTCAGACCGACACCTGTCCACCATGGTTCGTCATTCATGGTCGTGAAATGGAACTACTGCACTGGTCTTACAAACGTTATCTCGAGCGTTGTATTCGTGAAAAATTCCCATTCCTCGGCACCCCACTTAAATTCTCCTTCCATAATGATCGCAAGAATGGACCACGCAAATCCATCAATCGTACCAAAGATTTACTTTAAATAAATATCTCATATATGAGATAATCGCAAAAATGTCAAATCCTCACTCTAAGAACTCCGAAAATCTTAAGCATCAAAATTTTAAGGGTCAAAACCCCAAAAATCCTGCGCCTATGAAAGCGCTTCGCATTGCTATTTTTACCGACGTTTTTCTCGGTATTCCCGGTGGAATTCCATCCTCAATTCGTGCCCAAAAAACTGCGCTGGAGTCACTTGGCCACCAAGTTACCATTTTTTGTCCAGGCACTCAGCAGGATTTCGAAAATCCTTTATCCAAATTTGGCGCTAATCATGACCCAAATATTATTCTTGTGCCTACCGCCAAGTTCCTAGTCAATGGCGCTCCTTTTTCCAAATGGGCCAAAGAAGTCGTACGTTTCATCGAAAAAAAATACCCCAACCTCGCCGAATCCTTTGATCTTTTTCATATTCATTATGAGGCTACCACCAGTATGGCTGGCCTGATTTTGGCTAAAAAATATCACATTAAAACCGTTCAAACCATGCATGGTCGCGAAGATATGGCCATCGCTATTAATGTACCGCACCCTTTTAAGGCTCTGGCTGCTACTGGGATTAACCTAATTCATTACACCACTCTAAAATCAATCTTGAAAAAATCTTCTAGGTCAGATTACCGAAATCCAGAGCTAAAAAAATCGCCAAGTCTCAATTATCAGAACACCGAAATCAAAAACCTCGCGCCTACCATCGCGCGTCGTGAGATGTGGCAAATGATGACTCGCCAAGCCAATCTGGCCGACCAGGTAATTACCCCATCCGCCCATTTTGCCAAAAAACTTCAGCTCTTCGGCGTCACTCGTCCAATTTCTGTCATTTCAAACGGTATCGCCGATCAAGAAATTGCAAATTTCACACCCCGAATCCGCACCTACCAAGACCACGAACCACTTCGTATTCTCTGGTTTTCTCGCCTCTCTAAAGAAAAACGCATTCTACCATTTTTAGAATCACTTCGAATCGCCCAGGAACTTGAGCCTGATTTTCGTTTTGTTTTTAACATTATTGGCGATGGTAATCAGATGTCAAAAGTGCGAAAGTTCTGCAAAAAACACTTCGACGAAGCATCTATTAAAATTCTCGGCACCATCCCGCACCAAGAAATCCTCCAAAAATATACCAAAGACCAACATCTTTCCATCATCAATTCCTACCAGTTCGACACCCAAGGCCTCACCATTTTAGAAGCCGCCGCCTGCAACCTGCCGGTTATCTACGCTGACCCTGATATGTCCGAAATCGTGCCAAATCACGGTGGTCTCTGCGCCAAATCTCCAGCACCTCGCGCCATGGCGGAACTTTTACTTAAAATCCACCACCAACCAGAAATTATTCAAAAGCTCAGCCAAAATCTGGCCGCCAGCGAAAAGACTTATCTTCAATCTCATCAAATCGAAAAATTGCTCAAACTATATCGTCAATTATCTTAATACTTCATCTTAAGCTATCCTCAAAATATACATCAAGATTCACCACCACCTCTATTTTCTCTTGAATTTTTAGAAAAATATGTAATAATTAGCCTAATAGAGGACGCACCTCTATTCTTGGACTTCAAAAATCCAAGCCCCACCCTACAGAAATACCTAAAACGTATTTCTTGTACCTTAAAAAGGAGATAGTTATGAGTGAAATTAAAAGTATACTCAGTGCTCAAACAAGTCTTAAGGAGAAGACCTCTGGAAGCATCTCAAATGCAGAACCTGTGGCTTACATTTCCACTGAACCCAAGGAAAAATATTATGTTATCGATACTAATATCATTATTGATAACCCAGATATTATTCCCACCAAAAACGGATTTAAGAAATTAGCTATTAAAAATATCGACCTAAAAAACTCATGCATCGTTGTACCTGACACTGTACTTCATGAATTAAAAAGCTTCCGCAACGAAGCTACCGAGCGCGGCTTTATCGCCGGTAAGGTGATTCACCATATCGACGAGCTTCAGCAATCGGTTCTAGATAATCAGGACAAGCTCGGTTATGACGCTCGCATCAATATTGGCAACCAGATCGCCTTCAAAAACTGCAGCCGTGCTTTTATGGTTATTAAAAGTACTGAATCTGCCACTGTTACCTGGGATTTCGAGCCCGTCAACATGGATGAACAAATCTTCTTACAGACTCTAAGTTTAGCCTCCTGCTTAACAAACACTAGACGAGGAAGAGAGCAGGTCGATGCCTTAAACAGATTAGTTCGTTTAGTAACCAATGATAAGGAAATGCGTGTTTGCGCTTTAGCACATAACATCAAGTCGCTACCTCTAATCACGGATCCAAAATTTAAGTTTACCGGCCGACGCAAATGTGTGATTCCACCAGACCTCTACAATACCTTCATGCAAAAAGGTGGTTTTATTACCTTAGAAGAATGGGAGGAACGGATGCCGAACGAGCCCACCTTAGTTCCCAACGAATTCATCGAGTTTAGCTGCGAAGCAGACTCAGATTATGATGAAATTGGCAACAGTAGAGGCAAATTCTGGAATATCGGACGCTTAGATGTAACTGGTGACGAGGATAAAATCGTCCACCTTAATAACCTCTTAAACGGCAAATTTAAACCATTTCTTGAAGCTATGACCCCCGGACAAGCTATGTATCTAGACTCTATCTATAATAAAGACATCAGACTAATTCTAGCTTCTGGTGTCCCAGGCAGCGGTAAGACATTTATCCCTGTCGTCGAAGGTATGTATCAAGTTCAAACAGGACGATATGATAGTATCCCGGTAATTGCGTCGATGAGTAATATAGCCGATGATGGAGTAGGAACACTGCCTGGCGGGTTAGAAGATAAGATGTCTATCAAATCCGGCAATATTATCAGTGCCTTAATCAGCTACCATAAGACCTTCCCAGATGACCCATGCAATCCCACAACTTTAGTTGAAGATACAGAGCAATCCCTCATGCATCAAGCTTATGTCCATAAGAAGAATTGGATATTAGAGGATGACGAGGAGTACACCTCTTATAATGAGGAAAAAACTTACACCTACAGTAGTGGCAAAAAGCACAAGCAACAGAGTAAAAGATTCAGTAAAGATAAATATACCGAAAAAACTACCGCCGATTCTCAGCGCACCAAACAACAGATTATCGAAAACAAGGCTATACTTTCATTTCAAAAATCATTTAGGTCAGAACCCCTTTTCTACATCAGAGGCAAAAACTATCGTAACGAATTTGTTATCGTTGATGAAGCCCAGAGCATGAACAATAAGGAGATTAAGACGATTGTAACTCGTATTGCAGAAGGCTCTAAGATAATTTTCACAGGCGATGAATCACAGTCTCATCCGAGCGCAAAACATGTTAATCAGTACAGTAACGGAATTCTATTTACTCGTCGTGCACTTAAAGGCATCTCTGGAGCAGCTCAAATCCCCATGGATAAACGAGATATTGTAAGAGATAAACTCATTTGCCAAATTCTAGAGAACATCGAAGCTAAAGACTCAGACGAATTTGACGATGACGACAATAACTATGTTACAGATTAATCTCTCTAATGCTTCCACTCAACCCAGCTATTTTCTTTAATTTTCGAAGCCGTCACCACCCGTGGCGGCTTTTTCTTGATTCAAAAATAAATTTTCTTCTCCCTAGAACATTGTAGTAGTTTTTCTTGCAATAAAGATCCAACCAAAAGATTTGCTATAATATTTCCATGAAACTTATTGTCGGACTCGGAAACCCTGGAAACGAATATAACCTCACTCGCCATAACTTTGGCTTTTTGGCTTTAGATTTTTACTTTAAAACCCGCGGGCTTGAGTTTGAAAAATCTGAAAAATTCCGTGCTAAATGGCTAAAATCTGGTCAAACTATCTTCATCGAACCACAAACTTATTACAACGATGTGGGTTCGAGTATTCAAGAATTTATGAACTATTATAAAATTCCACTTTCTAACCTCCTGATTTTATGTGATGATTTTAATCTCGATTTTGGCACCCTGCGTTATCGCGAAAAGGGAACCGATGGCGGCAATAATGGCCTTAAATCCACTATTCGTTCGCTTAACACTACCGACTTCAAACGTCTTCGTCTTGGCACCGCCAATAATGCCATGCGCAAAAAGATGGGTGACGTTGATTTCGTGCTAGGACGATTCACTCCAGAAGAACGCGAAAAACTCCCAGAAATCCTCACGGATATCGCAAAACGCATTGATGATTTTATCCAAGAATAATTTTTATCACTTATTTTTCGTCGCCAAACTTTTCTGAATTCTACGCTGAATATTAAAGTTTATTTTCCAAAGCATCCGCCCGAACATTACGCGTTCCTCTCTGGTAAACCCCTCAAAAATCTCACTGATAAACTTTTTCTGTTCCATTTCGATATAGCTCGCCACAAATCTCCCTTCCCCGAAAAAATCTAATTGCAAATATCGACGATTCTGCGGATTTAACGCCTTCTTAATAAATTCACGTTGCTCTAAATGACTAATCGCCCGGCACAAACTGGTCTCACCGATTAGACTACACTCTAAAATTTCGTTCAGATTCCGCTCAATCTGATTATTCTTGAGATAGCTCATAATTTTTACTTCGGTTAGATTCAACTCAAAGCGTTTCGCCACCGCCATCGTATGTAAACGCCGCATCTTCTCCATCCGCGCAAAAATATTCATTGTATCAATCCAAGTAATCGTCTTCGGTAATTGAAATTTTTCTACACACATAACATCCACTCATTATTACCTAACGGTTTCACTAATCCTTTCATCTGAAGATTAAAAATTGTCACACTAAAATCTGAGACCGAAAAATCCTTCTTCTGCTGTATTTGGGCCAGAATTTCTTCTCCCATTTTTATACCTCTAAGCATCACTGAAACCATTAAAGCTTCATTCTCCGTACTACACATCTCCTTAATCTGTTTTAGACTCTCCCTTGGTTTACGAATTTTTAACCCTAACTCATCTAATAATTCGTCCACCTCAGTAAAAGCCACCGCTCCGCGCCCTAATAGTCGGTTGCAACCCAAGGAATTACTACGACTCACATCTCCCGGTACCGCATAAACAATCACGCCCTGCTCCATGGCATGATGCGCCGTATTTAGTGAGCCAGATTTTACGCCACCTTCGACTACCACTACTAAATCGGCCAACCCCGCAATCAATCGATTACGTTTTAGAAAAGCCGCACGCATCCCTAACTGACTATTCAACATACGTGATAACTTCTCATCTTTTGCCAAAATTTCTTGTGGCGGATATTCCGATAGCACCATACCACCATGGTCCACAATCTCCCGCGCCAAACCAGTATGCCGAGCTGGGTAAATCTTGTCGATTGGCGTCCCTAATACCGCCACCGTCAAACCACAGGCATCTAACGCCGCCCGATGCGCAATCGAATCAATTCCGTAAGCCAACCCACTCACGATCACCACCCCACGCCTCGCTAGTTCATAAGCAATCTTATATGCCCATTCCTCACCATATTTGGTGTATTTTCTGGAACCCACCACCGCTACGGTCTTCGGTCGCACATAAGCTTGACCCGATATCTTTTCTTGATTATTTTTCTCCCCCTTAGCCTTAGATTTCACCGATTCGCCGGGTGATTTTCCATAATAATACAATATTTTAGGCTTAAGCGCAATGAATTCTAATTTACGCAAAAACCCGTCTTCTAGAGGGGAAATAGATTTGACTTGCACAAAAACCTCCAATTTTGTACTTGATTTTAATATTTTTTACATTTTATGTATTGACTATTTTTATTTATAATGCTATAATACGAATCAGTTAGGGGTTGGAGCCAGAAAAAGGCACGATCTCTAAACCGCACCTAAATAAATCATAATTTCTGTTACTAATATAACAGAAGTTGCGTGTTCTTAAAAGACTTTCGGCTTACAATTTTTCTTTTATCGGTTGTAAGTATAAGTATTACCTCCACTTGAAAGTCAATTTTTAAGAACATAGCAACCCCTATAACCGGCGGGCCCCAATAGAGTGAGGTGGGTCACGCTCCGGGGCTCTCCCGGAATCAATAGAGATGCGTTGTAGGGTCTAATAACCCCAAGTGATGCCCACCCTTACTTGGGGTTTTTTGATGCTTAAATTTTTAAGGTCTGAGTTGAAACTCAAAAACTAACCCATAAAAACCCACCAGAGCCCAATCAGAAATCAGCCAGAAAATTCAACCAGAAAAAGACCGCCTAAAAAGGCGGTCCCTAAAGCATCTCCACGCAGTTTTAAAACAAGATTCTTTAATAATTCCTCCGACCCCTGAAGCCCGTCGACCGCAGGGAATCGAAAAGAAAGTGTTATTGGTTCGCAACTGCTGTAAAGAGCAATGTATTCGAATAAGCACCTACTGGAATAGAGGTAGTGGCACTTGCACCGACCGTAATCGTCTTAGCACTACCAGAGGTAGCCGCTGAAGTAGTCTTGGCAAAAATCGTCGAAGCATCCACGGTTCCAGTTTGCTTCACTGGATTAAAAGTGGTGCCATCGGCAGACCAGCCCCAGCCCGTACCAGAGATCGTCGAATTTGACTGACTGATTGAAGGGATTTTGTCGACTACACCAGAGGCAGCTGGTTGAGACAAATCCGTATCCGTCGTCTTGGAAGTGACATAGGTGGTATAGCCTTTACCGTTATTGGTCGAGACATTCACCGTACCAGTCCCAGTATTGAACGCACCGGTAGGAGTAGGCGTAATATTAATATCAATTGAGTTTGGCGTAGTAATTGAAATTACAGGATCAATCACAACGCTAATTGTTGTTGAGGCAGATTGTTGAACTGCTGATACTGGTGTTGGCAAATCGAACAGCATTGGTGATAACGCCGCACCAGATAAAACCATTAATGTTGTCGCAATTTTAATTTTTTTATGGTTTTTATTTTTTATTCTCACAGTATATTTCCTTTCTATACTGCCAGAAAACCTTCACACACCTAAACTTTAACATAAACATTTTGACTTAACAAGTCCTTTTTCCAAGATTTTTTGGCTTTTTTGCAAATTTTTCTAAAATTCATCTCTAATTTATCTCTATAAAATTTCAGCAAATTTAAAATTTAAAAAATTTTTTCTAGTTGACAAGCGTGATAATATATAAGTATATGTCTAAAAATCTCCTCATCGTCGAGTCTCCCGCCAAAGCCAAGACTATTGAAAAATATCTCGGTAATAATTTTAAGGTTCTTGCCTCGGTCGGCCATATTCGTAAAGATACCAAAGTTGATGTGCACGATAATTTCGCCGTGACTTACGAAATTGACCCAGACCATAAAAAAGTCATCGCTGAACTTAAGAAAGCTAGTAAAGACGCCGACACGATTTGGCTCGCAACCGACGAAGACCGCGAAGGAGAATCGATTTCTTGGCACCTCTTAGAGGTTCTGAAATTACCGAAAACCACCCATCGTATTACTTTTCACGAAATTACTAAACCAGCCCTTCAAGAAGCCATCAAAAATCCCCGTACCGTCGATATGAATATGGTTTCCAGCCAGCAAGCCCGTCAGACTCTCGACATGCTAGTAGGTTACGACCTCTCTGGCGTAGTGCGCACTAAGGTACCTGGCGCTAAATCTGCTGGTCGCGTCCAGTCCCCAGCTCTCCGCCTCATCGTCGAGCGCGAACAGGAAATTGAACGTTTTAACGCTAAATCCAGTTTTAAAGTCACCGGTAAATTTAGCGACCAAGCCGCTAATATTTCCGATCTCGATTCTTCCGAAATTTTTGAGGCTAATCTCGATAAAACTACTTTTGCTACCGAAGAAGAAGCTAAATTTTTCCTCGAGCAGTTCAAGAATGCTAATTTTAAAGTACAAAATCTTGAAAAAACTGAAGCTAAAAAAGCCAACCCAGTACCACTCACTACTGCTGCACTCCAAATTGAAGCCAATAGCCGTCTCGGTTTTAGCTCCAAGACCACCATGTCTGCCGCTCAGGGCCTCTATCAGTCTGGCCACATCACTTATCACCGTACCGACTCCCTCAATCTCTCGAACCAGGCTCTCGCCGAGATTGCTAATCTCATTAAAGCCGAATTCGGGGAAAATTATCTCGAAGTTCGCCGTTTTCATACCAAAAATGCCAGTGCCCAAGAAGCTCACGAATCTATTCGCCCAACCCATATCGACGTGGCGGTGGCCGGTAAAAATGAGTACGAAAAGAAATTATATCAATTGATCCGAAGTCGCACCCTTGCTACCCAAATGAAAAACGCCGTGGTGGCTAAAACTAGTCTCTATCTCGAGGCCGATACCGTGCCAAACGAGCTATTTAAAGCTACTGGGGAAATGGCGATTTTCGACGGCTTCCTAAAAGTCTACGGTAAAAGTAAAGACACTACTTTACCAAATCTCCAAATTGGCGACAGCGTAAAACGCCACATTTTACTCGCTAAGCAAACTTTTTCCAAGCCGCCTGCCCGCTACACTGAAGGCTCACTAGTTAAAAAACTTGAAGAACTCGGTATTGGTCGTCCAAGTACCTATGCCTCAATCATCAACGCTATTCAAATCCGAAATTATGTGATTAAGGGCGAGTCTGAAGGTGAGCCACGCGATATTTTGCAACTCACTCTCGATGAAGCGAATCAAATTTCCGATCAAACTATTTCAGAAAAAACTGGTTCCACCAAGGGGAAGCTCATGCCAACCCCAGTGGGTGAATTAGTCTCCAATTTCCTCTGCGAAAATTTCAAAGACATCGTAGACTACGATTTTACTGCCGGTATCGAAGAAAAACTCGATCTTATTGCCGAAAAGAAACTTACCCGCCTAAAAATGCTCCGTGATTTTTATGGTCCATTTTCTGACGCCATTGGCGCTTCTGCTATGGCTAATCGCTATAACTCCGCCACTGAACTAGGTACCGACCCGAAAACTGGCAAAAAAATCTATGCCAAAATTGGTAAAAATGGCGGTTTCTTGCAGCTCGGCGAAAATGAAAAGGAAAGTGGCGAAAAACCAATCTTCATTCCTCTACCAAAAGGCAAAACTGTCAAAACCGTGACTCTCGAACAGGCCCTCAAACAACTAGAATTGCCAGTTCTACCACGTTCTCTTGGCCACGCTAAGGATGGCACTGAATTGATCGCCGCGAATGGCCCCTTCGGCCCCTTCATTAAAGCTGGTGCCCATAATATCGCACTTAATAAGATTAACGAGGCGGAAAATCCATACCATATTACGCTCGAAACCGCCGAAGCTCTCTATCAGAAGAAAATCGACTCCATTCTCGCCGACTGGGGTGATATTAAGATTATTAACGGTCCATTTGGCCCATATATCAAGGGTCCAGCCATTAAACCAGCTAGTGGTAAAGGTCGTGCTCGGCCGAATAATGCCAAAATTCCAAAAGATCGTGACCCGAAGTCTATCACCAGGGAAGAAGCCGAGGAAATTCTTCTAAGCTCCAAAGCTCCAGCCGCCAAAAAGACCTCAGCCAAGAAGTCTGCCGCTAAGAAAACCTCGGCGAAAAAGGCCACTACTAAGAAAGCTGCGGCAAAGAAAACTACCACCAAAAAGACCACAAAAAGCTAGAAGCTACCAAATCTAGCCAAATCACAAAAACTACCATAAAATCAAAGTCGCCTCCTGTCTATTAGACTAATAGGAAGCGACTTTTTTGCCACCACCATAACATTAAACATAAGCATTATCTACAATCACACCATGAAACCGCCAATGTTTAAATTTAGATATAATTTTCTGTCCTAAATGTACAATTTATGATAAAATATTGAAAGAAGTTAGACGGAAAGAGACCACACAAGATTCCTATTTGACTTTTTATAATTTTATATTATAATTATAGTAATTTTTATATATTATTGGGTGGATAAGGGAAAAATATAAGATGGATCAACATGCGGAAACTATTCAGAAAGCCTTGACAGGAAGTCTTAATATTATAGAACAAGACCGTGAAAAGGAGATTATTTCTCGTCGTTTTGGTCTGAATGGCCAAAAGGAAACCCTCGAACAAATCGGGGAAGTGCTTTCTATCACTCGTGAACGCGTCCGCCAGTTGGAAAAAGCCATCATCATCCGTCTTCGCGTAATGGCTGAAGAAAATCAAATTCCTGAACTCGGTGCCGCCGAAAAAATTATCATTCGCTTCCTCGTCGAAGAGGGAAGAATCGCTCGCATTTCCACTCTTGCCCAAAAAATCTATGGTCACAATCCAAACGAAAAAGAACTCGCCGCCATTAATTTTATTAGCGAAATTTCCGCCCGCCTCGTTCATATCGATGAATCCGAGCGCTATTACAACGCCACCGGCATCGCTGAATATGGCAACGAACGCGAAATTAAGCGCAAAGCTGATGAAATCGTCACCCTTATCCGTAACAACAAGCTCCCAATGAGCCTGGACGAGCTTGACGCTAAACTTAATTACGAACACCCAAATCATATCCGCGCCATTGCTTCCATCTCTAAATCTCTCTCTTCCTTAGACGACCAATGGGGTCTCGCCAAGTGGCCAACCGTCAATCCAAAAAACATTCGCGATAAAATTTATGTTATTTTGAAGAATCAAAACGAGCCAATGCACTTTAGCGACATCGCCGACGCAATTTCCAATTCCAAATTCCGTCGCAAAAACGTCACTACTCAAGCCATTCATAACGAACTGATTAAAGACCCTCGCTTCGTCTTAATCGGTCGTGGCATTTACGCTCTCGATATCTGGGGCTATAAGCGTGGTACGGTCGCGCAAATTATTACCGACATTCTAAAAGAAGCCGGCGAGCCACTCACAAGGGAAGAGATTGTCAAGCGCGTGCTCAAAACTCGCAAGGTTAAAGAAACCACTATTCTCTTAAATCTTCAGAACAAAAAACTTTTCCGTCGTGTCGACCGAAACACTTATACTTATGCTGACTAAGTTGGTCAGTAATGCTAAAATAGAAGTATGATAGCGGAATTAGTTCATTTTATCTTGATGCCCATCGTTTGGCTTCCAATCGTTGGTATCCTTGGATATCTCACATACAAAAATTACAAAAAAATCAATCAGCTAAAGACTCTGAATCTCGAGTCGGTACTTTTGATGCTGGAAATTCCAAAAAATAACGACAAAAAGGAACTTTCCGCCGAGCAAATGTTCGCCTCGCTTCACGGTATCTTAAAAGACACTGAACTTTTACGTCAATCTGGCACCGCCCAGGAGCATCTCAGTTTTGAGATTGTTTCTTCTGGTGGACAGATTCGTTTTTATGTCTATGTGCCGAAAACTTTGCAGAGCTTCGTCGAAGGCCAAATTTATGCGCAATACCCAAGCGTCCAAATTCACGTCGTCGACAAAGATTACACCGAAACCGTTCACAGTCACAATGTCGTCTATACTTCCGAGCTTTCTCTTACCGAAAATGAAGTATTGCCGATCAAAACTTTCGATACCTTCGAAGTCGATCCGCTGGCTGGCATTACTGGTACCCTCGCTAAGCTGAATCCTGATAGTAATGAAGAACTCTGGATCCAAATCCTCACGCGTCCAGTCGCCGATTCCTGGCACCAAAAAACCGATGCTTGGGTCAAAGCCCAAAAGAACCCCGCTTCTTCGCTCAAGCTTTTTAATATCGATTGGACCTGGTTAGCTGAATTACTCTCTGCGCTTTCTACTCCACCAAGTGGTGGCTCTAGTAGTCCAAAACCAGCCGTCGAGCTTTCTGAGCGTGTCAAATCACAAATTTCTGCTGCCGAAACTAAGGCTACCAAACTCGGTTATCAGGTTAAAATCCGCCTTGCCTACCTCGGTGACAGTGAGATTAACGCCCAGCTCGATATGCAGGCCCTGGTCGGTACCTTTAAGCAATACAACTCGACCAACCTCAACGGTTTCAAATCTATCGGTGGCAGCTTTAATAGAGAAGACCTCGAGGCCTACAAGCTCCGTCAATTTACCGATGAAGGCTTCATTCTCAATATTTCTGAGCTCGCCTCGGTCTATCATCTACCACATACCTCAGTCGAAACTCCAAACATTGTTTGGGCTACCTCGAAAACTGCCGAACCACCAGCGAAATTACCTCTCATCACCGGCATTGCCAGTAATGACGAAAATATTTCCGCTTTCGGCCTAACCAATTTCCGTGGCATTAATCACCAATTCGGCATGCTACGCCGCGACCGCTCTCGTCATATTTATATCATCGGTCAAACCGGTGCCGGTAAATCTGGTCTGCTCGAGCTTTTTGCCCTTTCTGACGTTTTCTATAATCAGGGGTACTGTATCATCGATCCGCACGGTGATTTTGCGGTCAATAACCTCCGTTTCGTGCCCGCTTCCCGTGTGAAAGATGTCATTTATTTCAACCCAGCGGATACTCAATTCCCAGTCGGTTTCAACCCACTCGAAGTCTCTGATGCCTCGAAGAAGCCGAATGTTTGTTCTGAGGTAATCGGCGTTTTGAAGCGTATGTTTGGTGATTCTTGGGGTCCACGTCTCGAGCATATCTTGCGCTACACCCTACTTGCCCTTCTCGATCGCCCAGAGACTACCCTACTCGACATTTCACGCCTCCTCACTGATAAAGAATTCCGCAAAGAGACTCTCGATTACTGTACCGACGTCACAGTCTTACAATTCTGGAAACACGAATTCGGTCAGTGGAATGACAAACAGATTAACGAATCCATCGCGCCAGTCTTAAACAAGGTCGGTGCATTCACTGCCAACCCAATTATCCGCAATATTATCGGCCAACCAAAATCCACTTTCAACGTCCGTAAAATCATGGACGAGGGAAAGATCTTGGTGGTCAACCTCTCTAAGGGCCTCATCGGTGAAGATAATGCCGGTATTCTCGGCGCCTTCTTGGTTACCAAAATCCAGCTTGCCGCCATGTCTCGCTCTGATATTCCAGAAGTGGAGAATCGCCGCCCATTTTACCTCTATGTCGATGAGTTCCAAAACTTTGCCACCGATTCTTTTGCTGTAATCCTTTCCGAGGCTCGTAAGTACGGTCTCAACCTCACCGTTGCCAACCAATATATCTCTCAGATGACCGAGAATGTGCGCAACGCCGTCTTCGGTAACGTCGGTACCACAATTTCTTTCCGTGTTTCTGCCGATGACGCGCCAATTCTTTCTAAGCAATTCACCCCAGTTTTTGATGAATCAGATTTAATTCAGATGAATAACCGTCACTTCGTGATTTCCATGATTATCGGTGGGGAAAAGGTACCAGCCTTCTCTGCTACCACCCTGAATATCCCACATAGCCCTCACGATAATTTTGATCAAATTATCGCCCATTCTCGCGAATACTATTCTCATCCACGCGCCGAGATTGAGCGTCAAATTCGCGAAACTATCGAACAGAGTGAAAAATACAAGCAAGAACTCTCAAATTCTGGCCGCCAACCAGCCGATAAGGCCCCTCGTGAGAATCTCCCTACCTTGACGTTCATCAATGGTAAGCCTTCGATGTCCGCTAAGCCTTTCGATACCAAAAAGTTTTCACCAAACTCTGTTACTAATCAAGCCAAACCAGGACTCAAAGACCTTAAAGAGATTCTAGAAGCTAAGACCTCTGCACAAACTCAAGCACCAGCCCAAACCCAAACGACATCTCAAGGTCAAGCACCTACACAAAACCAAATGCCAATCCAATCTCAGACCACAAATCAAGGTTCAGAGCAGGGAAATACCCCCCTCTTCGTTAATCACGGTGCTTCTACCCCTGTAGTTACCCAGAATTCTACCCCCGTTTCCACCTCTATTGATTCCCCTGTCACTACAAATGACGCACAGACCTCACCAGAGGCCTCAGGACAAGCCCCACATTCAAATACAACTAATCAACCAGAATCAGCCGAAAATCACATTCAGATGCCTGAAAACGCCTTAAACTCGGCTCAATCAACGTCATTACCAAACTCAAACAGCGGCACACACGAATCTCACCCTAAGCCACAAGGGAATCGTAACTTCAAAAATCGTAACTTCCATAGCCGCAATAACTTCAGAAAAAAGGGAAATAAACCAGCTCCTGTTTCCGGCCCGAAACCTACCCCAATCAACTAAAAATAAGCCCATTTAGGGCTTATTTTTTCTCTTTCACGCTTCTCCGCCCCTATTATATACCCCAGCCGACACCTATTCACACTCGTTTTCATTTGTTTTCACCCCCTGTTTCACCCACATTTTACCCCTATCCAACTCCTGTTTCACCCCTGTTATTTCTCTGTTTTTACATCATAGAAGGCCTCTCGGAGTCCAAAAACTTAGCCTTTTAATCTCTGTTATTATATTTGAATAACGATGTCACGCCACCTTTATCCAACATTTCCCTCTCTGTTAGTCGGAATTTTCTATCTAAAATAAAATAAAAATCTACACTAGTTGACCGAAAATTCAAATGTCACAGGGGAATTACTCTAAATTAAAAATCAGGCCATATCAGCCTTTATATGAGACTTTTTCTGTGAGACGATAAAATACTCGCACAAACACCCAGAACCACATCTACGACCGTCTAACAGCCCACAAACCACTAATTTAGCATAAGCGGGATATTTTATAAGTTAATTTAGACGATAGTTTACCCATCTTTTTCTTAGATTCTTAATGTCGCACAATAACTATTTTGCGACAATAAAGAGGCGAATCCATCCAAATATAAATAATCGTGTGGACCCACTAATTTTCTACCCGCAGACAGAGAATCATTGAATATTTTCTCCCGACCCACCTCCGTCAACTCATACTAAGTCAATTATACCTAAAACTAGCCCTAAAAAGCTCTTCTAAAG
>CAUQEK010000018.1:0-15199 GCA_963517385.1 uncultured Candidatus Saccharibacteria bacterium
CCATAATATTGAAAGAATTTCCCTTAATCAAAGAGTCTACTTCACTACCGGTATCATGCTCTGCAAGAGCCCCCTCTACATTACCATCCGTGCCACCGTTATTGTCCATGCTTTTTTCAACAGCAGTATTACTATTGGCATTAAATTTATTACCACCATGAGCCGCAAGAGCAACGAGTGCTCCAATCCCAGCAACCAACGCAAATCGTTTGATTCCCTCACTATGTTTCTTAATTTTCTCAATAACACCAGCGACGAAACCTTTTTTCTTCTCAGTCTCAGAATTCTCTTTTTCAGAATTCTCGATTTCAGCATCCTCAGTATCCGATTCTTTTGTCTCGGATTTTTCACTAGGTTCCTCAGTTTTATTACTATTAGAATCTATAGCCTCGGTCTTACTATTACCATTCTTCTGCTCTTCAAGTATTTTCTGAAGCTGCTCTAATTGATCTTTTGGAAGCATTTTCTGAAGCTGCTCTAATTGATCTTTTGGTAATTTTTGCATCCAAATCTGATTATCAGCGTCAGGTAGTACTGGACCACCAGTTTTTTCCATTTCAGCGATCTTTTCCGCACTTATACCACCAAAATCAACATTGTCTTTTTTGTCTTTCGACAATTCTATTTGATTTTCATTTTTTAACTCTTCACCAGGAACAATTGCTGGAGGAAATTCTACAGTTTGTTTCGATTCATTTTCTGTAACTTCTTCGATTTTATCTTCTGCTTTATCTTTTTCGGAAGTTTCTTCCACGTCAGTAATCTTAGCAGCTACTTCACCCATCTTATCTTTTACGGTTGGCTCAAACTTTTCAACCGTATCTTCACCGGTCAGCACATTAAACTTACTGAGGAATGATCCTTCCACGCCGCTCATTTGTTCGCCCTTTTGAATCTTTTTGTATTGATTCTGTGCAAAATCAAAAGCGATTTCTTTCTTATCAGCATTCTTGATTTCATTCATCTTAGCTTCAGCTGCCGCAGAAGCACCCCAAGCCGCATCAATCTTTTGATAGTCTTCAAAAGTTAATTTTCTGCCGCCAGCTTTCAATTCACGAGTTAATTTAATTGCTTCCTCATCGAGTTTATTAAATTTTTCCGTAGCAGCATCAAGCGCTTCATTTGAATTTTTCTTGTCTTCCGCTGAAAAAGCTTTTGCCAAAAAATCCTTCTCTGCAAGATTAGCTTGCATCTTGTAAACTTTTTCCTTATAGTGAAAATCATTTACACCTAGATTTGCGTCATTATCTCTACGCTCCTTAATCATATCAAGGCCTTTTTTTGCCAAAGCCTTCTTTTGTTCCATTTCTTGATATTCCGGAGTAGCTTGAATTTTGGCCTCAAAATCACTAATCTGGTCAAGACTGCGCTTCATCAAATTTTCCATTGGCACTAGACTACCTTCGCCACCATCGCGCATATATTCAAGAGCATTATTCTCTTGTCTATTCAAATTATCTTTATATTCACGGATCTCTTTTTCGCTCATTAAACCAAGACCAGCTTGCATTTTCAAGAAAGTGTCAGTTTCAAGTTTAATTTGATCAAATTGATGACGAAGCTCCAGTTTACGATCTTTTTCGCCCCTATCAACACTCTCACCATTAGAATCTTTAAAGTTATTCATTCTAAACTGTGCAAGTTGTGCAACACGCGCATCATGCTGATCCTTGTAGTATTGTTCCTTAGCTGAAAGACCATTATTATTCCCGCTTGGCGCAGAATTCATATTTTTAGGACCCATTATGCCTCCTCCTTAGCATTCTTTAAGTAATTTTCCTTAAATTCCTCTAACGCCTTCTCGGTTACAGACTGTACATCAATACCTGATTCTTGGATGATCTTCTGGACTTCATTAAAATCTGGTTCAGCTGCATCAAAAAGCTCAGAAATCTTATCCACCAAATAATCTGGTAAATTCATCAAGATTTCGCTCAAAATAGCTTCTTGCATCTTCATCTTTAAATCTTCACGCAAACGATCATTCACGCGGATGCCCGCTTCATTCATCATTTTTTCGATGTATTGATTCATCAATTCATCTTGCGCTTTTAAATTATCACCACGAAAATCAGACTGGACCTGTCCAGTCTCCGGTGAAAAAGTATTCGTATCAGTCATGTGGAGACCTTTCTTTTTTATTTTGAAATATGACCTTATGCCATAAAGATAACGCTTATTTATCAGATTGTCAATAATATTTTTGTTCAATTTTTCGCTAACTTATAGGGGTATTATTGAACACATATTTTTCTATTTTGAACACAAAAATTACAAAATCCCACCATCAACAAAAATAGCCGCCAAAAAAGCGACTATTTTTCTAAATCAGGAACAAGTGTCTAGCTTAATTAGCTAATCATCGAGGAAATTTTACCGAGTTTGGCCGTAATCCTCGCGCGCACCTCTTTGCTGACTTGTCTTTTTGATACGTAATTAGTTTCATCATCAAAGAATTCAAACGTCATTCTATCTTCCTTTGCTCTTAATTTTTTATTTTTGTTTTGATTTATGATCTTCGTTACATTAATAATATCACAAATTTTATATTTGCAAGTAATTTTTTCAAATTTTATAAAAATATTACCAAGTTACGATTTTCGTCTGAAAAAGTTGAACAATTATTTTATTGAATTGAACAACTTTATCGATTTTTTCTCTTTTATCTGAGCGATGGATAGTTGAATAACTTTTTTATTCACCTATCCACCTCCTCCACTTTTTTCTTAATCAGCCAATGCTTGTTTATTAGTGTTTCATTGACTTTTCGTCTATTCAAATTTTTCCCTTATTTAGATTTTATAATTCTAGGTTTGCTTACTTTCTTACTTGCCTTCGAATTCTTCGAATGATCGAAGACTTTTTTACATATTTGATTTCCTGTTTATTTTTCTTTTAGTTAGCTTATTTTACATTTTTTGTTTTTATTGTCTAACTTGTTTTAAGTCTAACATAAACCACTATTTTTGTCAATACTGTTTATGTTTTAACAGGGGTAATTTTATCAAAAAAGCTCCGTAAAATTACTTTACGGAGCCTCCGAGATCTTACGATTTTAGCTCTTTTTTACGATTTTAGATCTTTTCTAGCGATATCGTGACAGCTTCACCATGAACTTTGACGATTTCGTCATAGCCAAAGTTTCCTTCTTGCACTAACTCTTCTGCTAACACCTCATTCATTAACATTTCACGATAAGTCTCTGGAACCTCCATCGAAACCATCAACTTAATTCGATCATCGACGTTCAGTCCAGCTTTCTTACGTGCGGCCTGTACGAAACGAATCAATTCACGAATTTTGCCCTCCTCCAAAAGTTTCTGAGTTAAAGTCTTATCGAGAACTAAAGCTTCACCATGCTCGACCGACTTCACATTCACTTCTTCCATAATAATCTGCTCATAGAAGTCGTCCAGCTTTTCACCCGCGTAAACTAGCTTTGCTAATGGCTGACGTACCTTAATTTGCACCTCAGACTCGGTCTTCTTCATTCTTTCTGCTAGACCAGCCGTAATAATCTCACGCGTCTTTGCCATCTGAGTAAGTACCGCCTCATCAATCAAGCCGGCTTCTGGCCAATCCAAAAGATGCACTGACTCTGGAATCTCCGAATTCACTACGCCCGCGCCAGTCGTCTTCTGATAAAGTTCCTCAGCAAGGAATGGCGTAAATGGTGCCAAAATCTTCGCAAGATAAATCAGCGCATAGTACAGTGTCGAATAGGCCTCCAACTTATCCTGGTCATCTTCTGATTTCCAGAAACGCCTACGTGATCTACGCACAAACCAGTTCGACATATCATCGATAAATTCCAACACTGAAGAGAGCGCCGCCGGAATATTATAAGCTTCCATACCTTCTGTAATTTGATTACGCACCTGATGAATCCTCGAAACCAACCAAATATCTAACGGATTCACGAATTCACCCACCGCCATCGCCTGATCCGAATCAAAGCCATCCACTTCCGCATACATCGTAAAGAAATCATAAACATTCCAAATCATCGATAACTTACGTGCCACATCCGACACATCCTTATCGATCAATGAAAAATCTTCTCCCGCTAGCACCGGCGAAGAAAGCATCAAGAAACGCAAGGAATCTGCTGAATATTGATCCATTAGGAGATTCGGATCGGTGTAATTTCCTAATGATTTCGACATCTTACGGCCATCGTTACCCGCCAAAGTACCGGTAGTAATCACATTCTTATAAGCAATATCCGAAAAGAGTGCGGTATTTACCACATGCACATAATAGAACCACGCACGCACCTGGCCCACGTATTCCACGATAAAATCTGCAGGATAATTCTTTTCAAATTTTTCGCGATTTTCAAAAGGATAATGCAACTGCGCAAATGGCATCGAACCAGATTCGAACCAACAATCTAACACCTTATCAATACGCTTAAAATGCTCACCGTCAATCTCAAATTCAATTTCATCCACCCATGGACGATGATAATCTTCGAGTCTCGCACCCGAAAGTTCATAAAGTTCATCATAAGAACCCACGACTTTCACACTTCCCTTATCGCCCTTCCAAACTGGCATTGCCGTAGCGAAGAAACGATCACGTGACAAATTCCAGTCCGGTGCCGCTTTAATATTTTTCTCGAAACGTCCATGTTTCAAATATTCTGGGAACCAATTAATTTTTTCATTTTCAGAAATCAACATGGTTTTCGAATCCGTCACATTGAAGAACCAACTAGGAAATGCTCGGTAAATAATGCGTTGCTTCGAGCGTGGGTTGAATGGATATTCGTGCTTAATATATTTAATACGATATACGATACCTTTTTCAAGAAGCACTTTAGCAATAATTTTATTTGCCGCCCAAAGTTCGATTCCATTTTCATCAGTTTTGCGTACCCCGAGGTCCATCAACCATTTCTCAGCTGCCTCCACGTAGTAACCCTGTTCATCCAAAAGATCCACAAAATCCACTTCGTGCGCCAAAGCTAAATCATAGTCCGCCTCACCATAAGCCGGAGCGATATGCACGATACCCGTACCATCTTCATCTGAGACATATTCTGCAGTCAGTACGTGATAAGTGTCTTTCTGACGTTCCTCACGGGAGAAATTCTCCATCAAAGGCTGGTATTCCAAACCCACTAATTCCGTCCCGTTAATATCTTTCAAGAATTCGAACTCACCTTCAAAAACCTCGTCCGCTGTTTTCTTTAGCGTCACAATCTTATCTTCCCCTACCTGATAAAGACCATAAGTCAATTTTTCATTCACCGCTAGAACTAAGTTCGCTGGCAAAGTCCATGGCGTGGTCGTCCAAGCGAGCAGATACGCACCCTGTAGTTCCCCCTCACTCACCACCTTAAATTTCACGAACACCGATGGATCCGTCACCTCTTGATAAGCGTCATTATCCATCATCACCTCGGCTTTCGAAACCGGCGTCGAGAATTTTGTGTCATACATCAAAACCTTGCGACCCTCGAAAATCAAGCCCTTTTCATACAAGGTTTTAAATGCCCACCAAACCGATTCCATATAATTCTTATCCATCGTACGATAAGCCCCACGAAAATCTACCCAGCGACCAATACGCTCAATTGTCGATTCCCAAGCTTCCGAATTTGCCACCATCGAAGCCTTAGCTTTCTCGATATAGGTCGCTAGCGGCCACTTCGTACCAATTTCTCGACGGTCTGTAATACCTAATTGTTTCTCGACAAAATTCTCTGCTGGTAGCCCGTGACAATCCCAACCCCAACGACGTTCTACACGTTTCCCACGCATTGTCCAAAACCTTGGCACCGCATCCTTCGTCACTGAAGAAAGCAAGGTTCCATGATGTGGCATACCCGTAATGAATGGAGGTCCATCATAAAAAACATATGAATTATCAATATCGCGTTGCTCAATCGATTTTTCAAAAGTCTGATTTTTCTTCCAGAATTCGATCAACGCTTTTTCGTATTCTAAGGCTCGTCTTCTTGTATTTGCTTGATATTTCATATTTCCTCTTTCTAATCTGTTTCCTCTGTATTTTTCAAAATTTTCGTATATATTCCGTTCGGTTCATCCATCGTGGTTTCAATAATTTCTTCGCGGAATAATTCGTAAATATTTCCCTCAATTTTGTCGTCAAAGTATAATTTTAAATCGTATAATCTGCGTAAATGTTCTCCTGCGCGTCGAATATTATGTCGAATCAAGATATCCGAAAAGCGATCCGAAATCGTCATGATCCCCGTATGATGACACATATTGTCGCAAAGCTGAATCAATCTATCATAATCATCAATTTTCACACGCAACATATATTCTTGCGTCATGCGAATCGTATCCTCATCCATCCCCTCCCAGAATTCATCACGGTTCAAAGTCGGAAAACCGTAATAAGTGTGGGTCATCGAAATTCGCGCTGGAATTTCCAAACCCTTTTCCATCAAAATTTCATAACCAAAAATCGGGTGCTTCAATCCTGCATGCTTCATTTTCACCCGACCAATATCATGCAGTAATCCCACTGCATAAGCCATATCCGGGTCAAGCTGATCTTTTTTCATGGCACGCGCAATCGCCTCCGCTGCTCTCGCCGTACTCTTAGAGTGCTGCTCCCAGTAGATTTTATATCCAGGCTGCGTTTTGCCCCAGGCAAAAATTGCCTCTGCTTGTTCCCTGATTTTACTCATCCCTTTAATTATACAACAAAAATCTAGACTTCGCTAAAAGCCAAACACCTGAATCAAAGCTATTCCCCCATTTTTTTCGAATCTTCCTCTCAATTCGCTGAGACTAAACTTCGCGAATCACGTACTTCACTTCCGAAATTTGTGGTAACGGTCTGCCCGCCCACTTTTTTACCACCATCCCGTCATCTTGCAAAACCAAAACTGTCGGATATTGCACAATATCTCTCGCTCTCGCGAATAATTCCCCATCAATTGTCTCCGGATCAATCAATTCCACCTCTTTTCGCGCCTCATATTCGAAGTCTCGCTTCCACATCTCAGCTTCCGAGGCAAATTCCGAATGTTGTTTTACCACTATTACTACACGCATTCTTTTTTCTTCTTTCTCTGTTCCCTAATAATACTTTCGAACTCATCCAAAGTCTTAAACTGCAAAAATACACTGGCAAATCGTACATAAGCCACTTCATTTTTCTCGGCCAAAACATCCAAAATCGCCTGACCAATCTCATGCGACTCCACTTCGTCGCGGTCCAGAGCATACATTTTCGCCGTCACTGAGTTTACTACGTCCTCAATTTCAAATTCCGAATTAAAAAACTTACCCACACTGCGTTTTACCGCCCCACGCAACTTATCTCGATCAAAAACCTCTCGATTTCCACTACGTTTTTTCACTGTCAACGTTGGTAGCTCGATGCGCTCGTAAGTCGTAAAGCGATAACCATCTTTTGTCACTCGCCTGCGACGAATCATCTGGCCATCCGTAGTTTCTCGGCTTTCCAGCACTTTACTATCGCCAATGCCAATATTTATATTCATTATAATTTCTATCTAAAATGACTGGGCTAGCCAGTCATTTCGAATTGTTAAGTTATTTTTTATTACGGAATCTTGCACGAAGTGAAGGTGGTACATCCAAATCTTCTTCTTCGTCTTTTTTACCGATGCGTTCCCAAATATTTTCTTTTGGGGTAGCCGTGAAATCATTTTGGAATTCATTAGTTGAAGCAGTAGAATGGTCGAAACTACTAATTGGCGCCGCTACTGGCTCGCTAGCCTGTGATTTCATCGCTTCGACACGTTCCATCACCTCTGCATTACGACGAGCTTCTTCTTCCTCGGCACGCTTTTGACGGTAATAATCCGAATCAAAACCAGTTGCTACCACGGTAATTACGATTTCATCTTGCAATTCTGGGCGAATTGAAGCACCGAAGATAATATTAGCATCTGGAGAAACTGCACCAGTGATTTCCTCGGCTGCTTCTTGGATTTCTGACATTGACATATCATAGCCACCAGCCACTGAGAAGAGCACACCACGAGCACCGTCAATCTTCACTTCGATCAGAGGTGATTCAATAGCTTGTTGTGCAGCTAATTTTGCACGGTTTTCACCAGAAGCCCGGCCAATACCCATCAAAGCTGAACCAGCATTCTTCATAATTGCCTTCACGTCTGCGAAGTCTAAGTTAATTAGTGCGTGTTCAGTAATTAATTCTGAAATACCCTGTACACCCTGGCGCAAAACATCATCTGCAATCTTAAAAGTCTCAAGTAGTGGTGTGCGTGGATCAATAGTTTGTAGTAGACGGTCATTAGGAATCGTAATCAAAGCATCGACTTCCTTAGCCAATTTTTCAATTGCAAAATCTGCATTCTTTTTACGTTGCGCACCTTCAAAAGTAAATGGCTTCGTCACCACACCTACGGTCAAAATATCTTGCTTCTTAGCTTCCTGAGCCACTACTGGACCAGCACCAGAACCGGTACCACCACCAGCACCCAAAGTAATGAACACCATATCGGCATCCTTGATAGCTTCGCAGATATTATCACGGCTTTCTTCCGCAGCAGTTTGACCTTTTTCTGGGTCACCACCGGCACCCAGACCTTGGCCGATGTGAACTTTCACGTCTGCATTAGAGTGATGTAGAGCCTGGGCATCGGTATTTACCGCAATAAACTCAACACCGGAAAGTCCAACTTCCTTCATACGGTTTACCGCAGAACCGCCAGCTCCACCGACACCGACTACTTTAATCGTCGCTTTGCTTTCCACCTCTGTTGGTTTTATTTCTGGCATCTTTATTCCTCACTTTTAACTATAGATTACTTCTATATTAACACATTTCTAGCCAGAATAAGAGATTTTTATCTTCCACCGCCAAATAATTTACTAAGAAAACCCACCGGCTTTTCTTCCACGCGCGTTTCTTGCTCGCGCATATCGTCATTCATCATCAAAGCTAAACCAATCGCCACCGCAAAACGAGGCTTCTTAGTTTCATTATCAATATGAGTCACATCCATTAGCGGCAAACCAATTCGAGTCGCCACTTCCATATGTTCCCTCGCGAAGCGTTCAATTCCACGCATCTCCGCACCCCCACCGGTCAAGACTACGCCTTCTGGCAATTTCTTTTCATAACCCGCAATCGCAATTTCTTTCTTCACATGTTCAAAAATATCAATCAAGCGGTCTTCTACGATGTGATTTACCATGGTCTTCGTAAAGCTAATTGATTCGTCACCAAAACGCATCGTCATTGGCTTGTCATTATCAATCAATTCCGCCGTCACGTATTTCATCTTAATTTCTTCGGCCACTTCCGTACTCACCGCTAAACTAATTGCAATATCATTCGTAATGTGATTCGCCCCCACATTAATCACCCCAAAATACTGCAAGAAACCTTCCATAAAAATCGCCACCGAAGTCGTCGCCGCCCCCATCTCGACTACTGCTACACCATTTTCTTTCTGACTCTCGAGCAATACGGCACGTCCGGCCGCTACCGCCGTTGGCACCAATTTCAAAGCTTTAATATTTAGGGCTCCGGCCACCTCTTTTAAATTCATGCAGACTGGCAAAAGTGCCGAAACTACATTCGCTTGCATTTCTAATTTAACCCCGCGCATGCCGATTGGGTTTCTAATTCCACCCTGACCAGCAATTGCATATTCTACTGGAATTACATCTAGTAACGCACGGTTATCTGGCACAATACCTGATACCGCAAATTCTTTTAAGCGCGCCACGTCCGCCTCGGTAATTTCCGAACCGGTGATCGAGATACCACCCTGTGTTGGCGCTGTACCAACATTCGAACCATTAATTGAAAGATAAGCATCCGTTAAATTCATCCCAATCATTCGGTCGATTTCAATAGAAGCTGCCTCGAGCGCATGCACCGCATTGCGTAAATTTGTCACCACACCCTTACTCATGCCCCCATTTTGCGATGACTCAATCTTACCCACTACGGTAATCTGACCATTCATCTCACTGAGGACTACTTCGCGAATATTTTGCGTCCCCATATCGATGCCAAAACTAAACTTTGGTACTTGCTCGTTCATATATTTTTATTATAACATAAACATTTTCCAGTCTATAACAAAAAATCTGACGACTCGCGCCAGATTTTTCTGAATCCACCGACGACCTGCGCCAGATTTTTCTTTTTTCTACAATCTACGAAGCCCCATACTTTGTTGATTTATCAACTTATTCTTTTGGGCAGTTTGGCAAAGTTAAAACTTCGTAACCATCTTCCGTCACCAGAATCGTATGCTCACAGTGACAACCAATCGAACCATCCGAAAGCACCACATTCCATCCACTCTCTGGATCCACATGATTATACGGCTTACCCAGAGACGACATTGGTTCAATACAAAGTGTATCTCCTGGCTTCAAGACATACCCCCTGCCGCGTTTACCAAAATTCGGCACTTCTGGTTCCATATGCATCGACTTACCAATGAAATGACCAACATAATTTTCAATCACCCCAAGATGACCTGCGCGTAACACTTTTTCTACCGCATAGCCAATATCCCCCAAATGCACCCCTGGCGCCACCGTTTCAATTCCCGCCCAAAGCGCTTTTTCCGTAGTCTTAATCATCTGTTTCACGGCCGGATTTGCCTTACCTACCACTGTCGTAAATGCGGCATCGGTATGATAACCCTTAAAGCCAATCACTAGGTCGAAAGAAACCTTATCACCGTCTTCCAGCGCGTAATCACTATTTGGCGCACCATGCACCAATTCATCGTTCACCGAAATACAGATCGAACCCGGAAATTTTTCTTTTAATTCATCATAAGAAACTGTCGCCCCTCGTGACACAATCTGTTTCCTTACCCAGGCATCCAGTTCGCGCTTGGTCATTCCCACTGCGACATACTCGCGCAAGTCTTGCAAAATCTCCCCCAAAATCTTGCCACCTTCACGCATTGCTTCAATTTTTGCTTTATCCATAATTGATATTATACTACTCTTTTATACCCCCGTTAAGACTTCCGTCAACTAGCGCCAAGATTCTACGATTTACCGTCTCCTCGTCGCCATTTCCGTCCACTTCATAGACTTTCAGGCCTTTTTTCTTCATTTCTGCTAAAAACGGCACACTTTTTTCTCGGTAATAATTAATTTTACGCTGCCAAACCGCCAGATTATCATCTTCCCGACCTCTTAAACTCAATCTATGATAGAGTTCCTCCTCATCCACTCGGATATCCACCACAAACTCTACCTCTTGAAAAATTCCTGTCGCATCCAACATTTCTACCTGCTCGACGCTTCCCGGTTGGCCATCGAATACCACATTTTTCCCAGAGTTAAGCTCCTTGTACATATTCTCTGTCAAAAGCGCCACCAAAAGTTCTTCTGGAATCATCGCCCCCGTCTGGGTATACTCCTCAAACCGCTTCGAATCGCGAATCAATTGCCCCGCTGAAAGCCAGGTTCGCCCCAGTTCCGCCGCCAGCATTCTTCCCTGTGTCGATTTCCCCGCCCCCGCCGGGCCGTAAACCATAATCATTCTTATGCGCCTTTCTTTATTTCCTTATTACTTCGTTTTTCATCATCGAAAGTGCCCTCTCATAAACTTCTTCAGGCGTTCCCACTCCATCAAGCATCAAAAATCCTACTCCGCTTCCTAGTAATGGTGCGATAATTTTACCTCTGTTATCTTGGTAAATTTTCCAGCGTTCTTCGAAAATTTCCGGCGAATCCTGCTCCCGTCCTCTTAAAGCGATACGCTTTTGCACCTCTGTTTTTGGCACATCCACTTCGATCATGTAGTCAATTTTTATTCCCCGCGACAATAAAATTTCCACCTGATTCGCCGTCCTCGGATATCCGTCAATAATGGCATTTTCCGCGGTTTCTAATCTTGAAAAAATCAAATTTGACACCATCTGGTCATCAAACAATTGCGCCGTCGCTAATTTTTCTTGCACCCACGGCTCCTTACTTTCTCTGAGAATCGCTCCGCCGGAAATCCACTCCCAGCCTAGCTCTCCTGCTAATCTCTTACCTAAAGTACTTTTGCCGCTACCCGGCCCGCCTAAAAAAATTATATTCATCATTTTAAGTATAGCACCAACCGACATCAAAAAACCCTCATCTGCGAGGGTTTTTAGTTATTTTAAGCCAAGTTTAATTCGTTCGGTTTTTTCTGCTTTGCGGATTTCACGCAAAATTGCCTTACGACGACGCTCTCTCTTGGAAATAGGCTTAGAGAAACGTAATTGTGATTTTGCTAGTGGCATAATTCCACTCTGTAAAACCTTACGATTAAAACGACGAATAATATTCTCGTTAGCCTCACCCTGGTCTTTTCTAGTTACTTTTATTGACATATAGCAGGATTATACCAGAGAGCCGCAGATTTTTCAATATCTAATCACTGCTATCACTTTTTTTAATTTGCAGCAATCGACTTTCCACGGTTTTTCGTCCTCTCCACTCATTGAGTACTAAATTTATATGCGCATTATAAGTGGCATCCTTGTCCAAATTAAACCACTCCTCTCGCGCATTAAACACCAAAGCCTTGAACAAATTTCCGTCTTTTTCCAGAGTAAACTTCAAGTGTTTCTTCTCCGCACCGAGCGTTTCTACGAACTTAATTTTTGTATTCAAAAGCTCAAAAATTGGCTCCGTGTTTCCCTGCCCAAATGGTTGAAGTATCGACATTTCTTCATATAAATCCACATCCAGTTCCGCCAAATTATCTACTTTAATATCTTCCGTTACCTCCAGATATTTTTCTTGTTCAGTTAAGTTTAGACTTCGATAATATTGATTCACCGCCTCTTTGAAGCGCACCAAATCTTCTTTTTTTAACTTCACCCCACAAGCCGCCGCGTGACCACCCCCTCCAATTAAGGTCTCATTTACTGCCTTAATTGCTTCCGCTAAATTAAAATCCCCGAACGACCGACCCGAACCCTTATAAATGCCCTCTGTTTCTCCCAAAACAAAGGCCGGTCTACGGTATTTTTCTACTAATCTCCCCGCAATAATTCCTAGCACTCCTTCGTGCCAATCGCCAGCCACCACAATCACTGGCTCGCTATCGACTAAAATTTCTTCCAATGCCGCTCGCTGCGCGGTTCGTCTTTCACCATTTAGTCGATTAAGCTCTTCCGCCAACATTGCCGCCTCTGCTCGTTCCTTCGACATCAAAAGTTTTAATGAAATTTCCGCCGACTCCATACGTCCACCAGCATTTAGCCTTGGTCCAATTTGAAAACCAATAGCCTCTGAGTCAATTTTTTGTACACCCGCCACCCGCATCAACTCTAGGAGTCCGACTCGCTTAGTCTTCTGTAAAATAATCAGCCCAAAATATGCCAGTTCTCGATTAATCTGATTCATTACCATCGAATCACAAATCGTTCCAATCAAAACTAGATCGAGAAACCATTTTTCCTGATTCTGCGGAATTAGCCCCTCGAGTACCAGTGCCTGCATCACCATAAAAGCCACCCCCGCCCCACAGATATCTCGTAGTTCCCTCTTTTCTAAATCAGCCTCATCTTCACCATATCGTTTTGGATTCACCACCGCGAGTGCTCGTTCCGGCACCCCATTTATCAACTCATGATGGTCGGTCACGATTGTATCAATTTTGTGTTCAGCTAATTTTTTGATTACTTCCGCGTTATTACTGCCGCAATCCACCGTTACTACCAAACCCACCCTAAGTTCCACGGCTTTTTCCAAGCATCTTTCACTCATTCCGTAACCATCGATAAAACGATCTGGTAACATCACCTCCACTCGCTTCACTCCCGCCAGTTTCAGCGCTTCACACATAATCGTACTCGCCGTCACCCCGTCCACATCGTAATCTCCATAAACCAGTACCGTCTCACCCTGATCTACCGCCGTTTTAATTCGTGCCACCGCCACCTCGATATCCGGCAGCTTCTTTGCGTGTTCCAAGCTGTATTTTGGCCGCAAAAACTCTTCCGTCACGCCCCTTTTAGCCAAAATTTCCTCAAAAATCTTCGACATAGCCTGGATTTATTGGATAGTCTTCGTCACCTTCTGATTTGGCGACATTTGCTGACTCTTAATGACAATCGTCTGCAATTCCTTCAAGATTGGATATTGTTTATTTGTTTGATAAATGGTCGTGTTACCTTTTTTTGAAGTCACCAAAAAATTTGCTTTTTCTAGCCTTTTTAGTTCCCTTTGAATATTACCCGCATCCTCATGAATCAACTTCGCCAGTCCCCTTACGTGGACTTTAAAATCCGGATATTTGGCAAAAACTACCAAAATCTTCCGGCGAACCCGAGATGTGATAAAAACATCTAACATTTACCTCTTTCCTTTCTTAAAGTATATCATAAATGCTAAAATATACTTGATGTACTATGAGGTAATTCCCACCACCACTTTCAAAAAGTCTCCCCTCTTTTCTGATGGCCTCCTCACCTATTCTTTTGACCAAAACCTCGCCCCCGGCACTATTGTTTCTGTTCCTCTCGGCAAGAAAACCGCCCTCGGTATTATTTATCGAAAAACCACCGCTCCTACCGACCAAAATTTCATTATTAAATCGATTAATAAAATTGTTCACCCAATCCCCCTACCAAATCATCTCCTAAAAAGTCTCGCCTGGCTCTCCTCTTACTATCTAAATCCAGTCGCAAAAACCGCCAATCTTTTTCTCCCTCTCGGCATTGAGAAAAATCGTCGCAAAAAATATTCTGCCTCCACTTTTATTCCCCAGTTTTCTAATCCGATCCAAGACATAGCCTCTCCTATCGCAGCCACAACTACCCACTGCCAAATCCCACTCAACCCCGCTCAAAAACAGGCCCTCACCGAACTACGCAAAATCAAAACTCACACCAAACTCCTTCACGGCATCACCGGTTCCGGTAAGACCAATATCTACCTCGAGCTCGCTAGTCAAGTTTTTAGCTCAAACCAATCCGTGATTCTGCTTGTCCCCGAAATCTCTCTCACCCCTCAGCTTGTCGGTCGTTTTCAAGAACATTTTGGCACTCAAGTAATTTCTCTTCATTCCAAGCTCACTGAAGCCGAACGTCACCTTATCTGGCAACGTATCCACGAAGCTGATCAGTCCACGCCTTTTGTCATAATTGGCCCACGCTCCGCTCTTTTTTCGCCCCTCAAAAACCTTGGACTTATTATTATCGATGAAGCCCATGAACCTAGCTTCTATCAAGATACCTCACCACGTTACCACGCAC
>CAUQEK010000019.1:0-14836 GCA_963517385.1 uncultured Candidatus Saccharibacteria bacterium
ACTAAATACTGGTAATGTGACCGATATGCACTACATGTTTACTAATATGAGTAGCCTTACCTCACTTAATCTCTCACATATGAATACTTCTAAAGTGACTAATATGACCGGTATGTTCTGGGGTGTGAAAAACTTACCAACTCTCGATCTATCTTCCTTTGATACTTCCAAAGTTACTACCATGTTTGACATGTTTAACTCCATGAAGTCACTCACTAATCTTAAATTTAGCAAGAAGTTTAATACTGGTCAGGTGCAAAATATGCAAGGCATGTTTGCTAATCTGATGAATATCCAAGAGATTGATCTTTCGCAGGCTGACTTCGATACCTCGAATGTGACTAATTTCTTCGGTATGTTTACCTATTATTTACATACGACTGCCCCATCCAAGCTTCAGCGCATTTATATCGAAGCCGGTAAGGATTTTAATACTTCGAAAGCCGCTCCTACTAACTATGCTCAGAACATTAATTCTCAAATCTTTAATGATCAATTATTGCTTCGCGGCGGTAATGGTTCTTATCTGCCAAATCCGGCCTATGCCGACCTCTCTTGGCTTCGTATCGACCGTGGTGCCGCGCAACCTGGTTATTTCACCGCCAAGTAATTTGACAATCTCGCTATCTTCGCTATAATAGAAATATATACTTTTAATATCCGGCCGCAAGGTCGGATATTTTAGACTAAAAGAAAGGAAAATATGGAAGGTTTAGACCTTAAACAGATGTCTCAGATGGTGAAAGTTATCGCCGAGGAGAAGAATCTCCCAGAAGAAACTGTTTTGAATATTATTGAAACTGCCATTGCCGCCGCTTGGCGTAAAGAAGAGGGCGAAAAGGATATGAATGTCCGCGCCGTACTTAATCGCGAAACCGGTAATGCCACGGTCTTCATCGCTAAAGAAGTCATTGAAGATGGTTTGGCTTACAATCCAGCTACTGAAATCCCAGAAGGTGAAGCTGAAGGTAAGGCTATCGGTGAAACTTTTGAAGAATCTCACCCAGTTACTAAGTTTGGTCGCGTCGCCTCCATGACCGCCAAGCAGGTAATCATGCAACGTCTCCGTGAAGCTGAACACGAAGCTATCCTTTCCATTTTTGAAGATAAGATCGGTACCATTATGACTGGTATGGTGGCTCGTGTCGATCGTAATATTGTACGTATCGATTTTGGTCGTACTACTGGTATTATGCTAAAGTCCGACCAAATCGACGGTGAATATTATCAAGTTGGTTCCCGTATTAAGGTTTTGATTAAGACCATTGAACGCAACGAACGCGGTGCCCAACTTCTCGTTAGCCGTAGCTCTGCCGATTTCATTAAGCAGCTCTTCGTGCAAGAAGTGCCAGAAATCGAAACCGGTGTGGTTGAAATTCGTGCCATCGCCCGTGAAGCTGGTCGCCGTACCAAGATTGCTGTCACTAGTACCGTTCCAGGTGTCGATCCAGTCGGTACCTTCGTTGGTGGTCGTGGCGTTCGTGTTCAGGCTGTGATGAATGAAATTGGTGATCGTGAAAAAATCGATATCATCAACTGGAGTGAAAATCTTTCTGAATTCATCCGTGAAGCTTTGAGTCCAGCCGAAATCACTCGTGTCGAAATCGAAGATAAGCGTGCTAAGGTCTTTGTTACCGAAGATCAGCAATCCGTCGCTATCGGTCGTCAAGGTCAAAACGTCCGTCTTGCTTCTATGCTCACCGGTATCGAACTCGATATTGAGCTTGCCGAAGCACCAAAGAAGAAAAAGCGTGCCAACGTGGAAGATTCTTTACTTTCTGCCTTGCAAGAAAATGAATCCGAAGCGGAAACCGTGGCTACTGAAGAAGCTGAGGAGTCTGCTGAAGCTGAAAATGCTGCAGAATCTGAAGAATCTACTGACGCTGAGTAAAATCATAAAATGGCTTAAACTAAAAAAGACCCCCACTCGGGGTCTTTTTGATACTCTAGAAATAAAGAAAACTTACTATTTAAAAATAAACCCTAGGGTCTAAAAAGCTTGAAATAAAAAATAAACCCCGTAGGGTTTATTTTTAGCGAACTTCTACGCGGACGCGTGGTAATGAGCGACCAGAGAAGTGAGTTTTCTTGGTTTTCACAAAAGTGACAACACCATCTTTTGCAGCATGAATGGTGAAATTGCGGGACATGTAAGTACCTTCACCAGCAATTTTGGTGCTTCCGGTTTGGCGAACTAAAACTTCACCGTTGCGGACTTTTTGGCCACCAAAACGCTTCACGCCAAGACGTTGACCAGCATTGTTGTGGATATTTTTCGCGGTACCACCGGCTTTAACATGTGACATTTTTTGCCTTACTCTTTCTTAATACTATTATTTCTCGAGCCACAATCTGCCCTTCACGATAATAAATCATGTCAGACTGACTCAAGCCTTGAAACTTTGCTAAATTATAACCCATATCTGTAATTTCGTCAATAATTGAAAGCCTTGAGTAGTGACTATCTTCACGTAACCAGGCCGGCACCGCAATCACCACAGGGGTATCATCCTCAATCTGCTTTGCGAGGTTCTTTAAAAAGCCGAGAATAATGCGTTTACAGTTCTGTTTTTCATCTTTTAATTTAATTTCGACTGGTGGTTTTGACATTGGCGAGCCGAGGAAACATTCACACGCCACTAGGCCAATTTCCGAAGCCTTTGGCCAGACAAAATCTGTCGCATCACCAGTATAGATAGAGCCTAAGAATTGATTTTTTTGTTCGATAAGTTCTGATTTGATCTTGAAGAAGCGGGCTTTCTTCTCGAGCAGCCAATCTAGATTCTTCTGGGTATACTCCATCATCCGCGGGTTCAAATCACTACCGATTACTGGTTGGCCGAGAATTAGGGCTTCCTGCAAGACTACGCCGGTGCCACAGAATGGGTCGAGTACTTTTTTCGATTCATCAATCTCACCACCCAAATTAATCAAAATCTGTGCGAGTTTCGGTGGTAACATTCCCACCTTGGCATCTCTCGCTGGGCGCATTTGATCACGCTCGCGATACTTATCGATATTCTGTACCCCGAGGCTCAGGTAGGTTTCCGAACCCACCAAAATCACTTCTTCAGACCCCGGTTTTTCGCCTAAATTATTATGAAATGCGGTGGCCGAAGAAATTTCCGGACCACGAGCCTCCACTACACGCACATTGCGTCCGAGCTTTTTGAGTAAGCTTTTAAGTTCCATCGCTTTGCGGCGAACTAAGTTCTCGACCGCTGATTTTTTGTTTTTATGATTCGAGTTTAAGGCGTAACTAGAAACTCCAATGGTGATTTTGCCCTCAGGTTTTTTAGAATTAATCGCCTCGGCAAGTTCACGGAAATTACCAGAAAAAATTTGACCCAGTTTAATTGAACCACCCAGCCTATCAATCGAGACGGCCTTATTAGTTTCAAAAACCGCGAGTTCTGGCCCGATTAGTTTGGCATTTGAGTCGTAAATCGCTTGGATTTCCGCCAAAGATATTTTCGGAAGTCGTCCCAGCACTGCAATATATTTCATAATCTTATTTTATCATGTATAATAAAAAAGCTATGTTTAAAAAGATTCTCAGTATTGTCACGTTATTATTAGTCGGTGTTGTCGTATATGGCGCTCGTAATGAAATTGTTTCGGCCTTCCAATGTATTTTTGGCGGGCAATGTATGGATGGTTCGCACTTCTCCATTAATTTCTGGATTGTTCTACTCTTAATTCCAGAACAACTCTTTATGTATTACAGTGCCGGTAAAATTTTCTTCTCCTATATGGCGGGGAAGGCTAAATCTCAGAAAAATATCACCAGAATTTCCGCTGGTAAATCTACCAAATCTGAGAAAACTAAATCTGGAAAGACCGATGCTGATACTGATGCTGACGCAAAAGCTTTCGAAAAGCTCACCACTTGGCAACTTGCGCGTATCTCCTTCGAATTAAACTTCGTCAATCACGCCATTCCTTCTGGCGGTGTCTCTGGCCTCGGTTACATTACTTGGCGCTTAAAGAATTTTGGTGCTACCGCTGGTCAGGTTAGCTTCATGTATCTCTTGCGCTATGTAATTACCATTCTTGCTAACCAAACTCAAACTATCTTGGCGATTATCTTCTTGTTAGTGACAAATAGTGTGCCAAATACCGCACTTTGGATGGTCGGGGCTGTGGCTGCCATGAGTGTCGGAGTGATTCTTGGTATCGTCCTGATGATTGTGATCGTCTCGAATCGCAAGCTTATCGACTTTACCGCTAAGAAGGTGGCCGCCATTATTAACGGATTAGTTCGTACTGTCACTTTTGGTAAGAAAAAGCAAATTATTGAGACTAAGAAAGTTCAAAAATACTTCTTGGATCTTCATGAAGACTTCCTCACCGCGAAGCGTGATAAAAAGATTTTGGTTGGTCCAGTGCTTTGGGGCTTCCTTTATAACTTCCTTGAAATTGCCACCTATGAAATTGTCGCCATCGCTATTGGTCACCCAGAAATCTTCCCACAAATTATGGTGGCAGAAGCTCTCGGCTCGGTCGTCGGTGCAGTTCTTCCTACCCCTGGTGGTGTCGGTGGTTATGAAGGTTCGATGGTTGCCGTGATGACCGTACTTGGTAGCGATCTTGCGGTTGCTAGTACCACGGTCCTTGTCACTCGTATGATTGTCTTGCTTAATACTATCGTTTCTGGCTATGGTTTTTATCAAAATGCCATCTCCAAGATTGGTAAAGAAGAGAAGCAAAAAATCTTCGAAGGGGAATCTGCGGAGTAATGGCAGAATCGCCAAAATATTCCGTCTCTGATTTTATTGCCGTCGCCAACCACGCCCTAGATTACACTTTTCCGGATTGTGTGGTCTATGGCGAGGTGGCGAATTTTAATGTCAGCCAAAATCGTTGGATTTTCTTTGATCTTAAGGATCAAGAATCGGTAATTAATTGTTTCATGGTGGCTTCGAGTCTTCGCATGCCAATCGAAAATGGTATGAAGATTGCCGTCCAGGCTACTCCGAAGATTTTTAATCGCTCTGGTCGTTTCACTTTGACGATTAAGCAATACGCCTTGATCGGTGAGGGGAATATCAAAAAAGCCTACGAGCTACTCAAAGCTAAACTTACCAAAGAAGGTCTCTTTGACCCAGCCAGAAAACGATGCATCCCAGCTAATCTCGAACGCATCGGCGTGATTTCTTCTACTCAAGCGGCCGGTTATGCGGATTTTATTAAAATTATCAATGCTCGTTGGGGCGGCCTAGAAATTCGCGTAGCCAATACTAAAGTTCAGGGTCTTGGTGCAGCTGATCAGGTTATTCGGGCCTTGGAATTTTTTAACCAAGAAAATAAAGTGCAGATTATCGCCATTATTCGTGGTGGTGGCTCGAAGGAAGACCTCGCTTGTTTTGATGATGAAAAACTGGTTCGCGCCATTGCGGCAAGTAAAATTCCTGTGATTACCGGGATCGGTCACGAAATTGACACTTCGCTAGCGGATCTCGCCGCTGACATTGTGGCTTCTACGCCTAGTAATACTGCCGAAATGTTATCCAAGGACAAGAAACTCGAAATCGCCAATCTCTATCGTCTGCTCTCTCGAGCTAAGTTGCAAATCGAACGCAGTCTCGACGCGCCGAAGCTCGAAGTTAAGCGAAATCTCCTTCGTGCTAAACAGCAAATCATAAATCAAATTCTGCGCGAATTAAACCAACTTAAATCCACCCAAAAAGTCATCGAAAACCTCAACCCCGAAACTATTCTAAAAAAAGGTTACGCCATCCTTAAGGGTGAGTTGAAGCTTGATTCTGAAATCTCCCTGGAAACTCTTGACTCTGAAATCTCCGCCCGCATTACCCAAATTAAATCTAAAGAAAGGAAAACTCATGACTAAAAAATCCGTTGGTGCTAAAATTGAACAACTTAACCAAAACCTCGAATGGTTCTATGGCGATGATTTTAAGCTCGAAGACGCTGCCAAGAAATACCAAGAGGCCGCTGAGTTGGCTAAGGATATCGAAAAAGAACTCGAAACTTTGAAGAATCAAATCGAAGTTATTTCTAAAGATTTTAGCATCGAGTAAAACTTCAAAATCAGTCATCAAAATCCTTAAGCTAACTTGTAAAAAACCTAATTCCTAGTAAAATATAATTATGGATAATTCAAACAACAATCCTTTTCTTGCATCGAATCAATTTAATCAATCTGGCCAAACTCCAGCTAATTTCGGTGCTAATAATCCCTCAGGAAGTAACCCATTCGCTCAGGCTAACCCAGTCTCTTCGATGAATAATTCAACCCCTGCTAATCCAGTGACTTCTGAAGCTCCAGTGACCTCTGCGAATTCTGGCGACATTTATCAGAATCTCTACCAGAGTCCATTCACTCCTGGTATGCCAGCCGCGAATCCTCTTAACAAAAATTATGCCGATATGACTGGTGAAGAACGTAAAGAAGCTAGTCGCATCGCCAAGGCTAAAAATCGTATTGATCTTATGAAAACTGTGGGACTTATTGTGGTGTCTCTTCTTGCAGTGCTTTTTATCGGCCTCTTTATTTGGATGTGGGTGAAGTGGAATGACGCCAGTACTAATGTGAAGGGTAAGGTCGATGTCGCTGTAGCGGAAGCTAAAAATGAACTTCAGACCAAGCTCGAATCCGAATTTGAAGAGAAAGAAAAATACCCATATAAAGTCTTTACGGGTCCTACTGACCTCGGTGAACTTAGCTTTGAATATCCAAAAACTTGGAGTCTCTACGTTCAAAGTAGTGCCAACCGCGGTGGTGATTACGCTGCCTATCTGAATCCAGGTCAGGTTAATGTGGTCCAAGATGATACCGTGATGGCACTCCGTGTCAGTATTAAGGGTACCCTCTTCGACCAGGCGATTAGTGATTTTGCTGAAAAAGTTCGTTCTGGTGATATGACGCTTTCAACTACCGTAGTTAACGGCAACAATGTCAACGTTTATACTGGTAAATTAGATAATGAATATCAGGGAATCATTTGCGTCTTCAAGCTTCGCGACAAGACCGTTATGCTTCAAACCGATTCCACCAGCGTCTTTAGTGATGACTTTTATCGCATTCTCAAAACCGTAAAATTTAATAGCTAAATTTATCGAAAAATCTGCAACCCCAGCACCATTTTGCGGTGGATTGTTCAAGCATTTTGCCTGAAAAATGGGTGCTATAATTAATTTATGAATAGTGAGGTAAATGGTGTTTTCGTGGTTGCGCATGACTTAAAAAGTCCGCTCACTCTTATGCGCCAAATGGCTCTCGCCATGGATTTTCAGAAAGATAGCACCGCCGAACTCGAAAAATCTCGTAATAAAATTATCCGCATTTCTGAACGAGCCATGCGTCAGGTCAATGATCTCACTAAAATCGCCCGCCTGGAAGAAGGTTTGTTTACTTTAGAGCCAGTTTCCATTCGTGCCGTCTGCGATGATGTAATTTCTGAGCTTGAACAACTTTTTACCCTTAATCAACGCAAGCTCCGTTTTGAATACCGTAACAAAGCTCGCCTGGTGATTGGTAATTACGATTTAATTTTCAGTGTAATTTATAATTTCTGCGCCAATGCCATGTACTATTCCACAGTTGAGACCGAATCTTGCTTAATTATTTCCGATAAAAAGGATAAAATCGTGGTCGATGTCAGAGATTATGGCCCGAGTCTTCCTACCGCAGTCTGGCGTCAAATCAAGGCTGGCCTCACCGCTCCTACTAGTATTTCGATGCGTCCCGGAAGTTCTGGCTTGGGTCTTTATATCGCTTCGAAATTCGCTAAATATCTTAATGCGGAAGTTTCCGCCGTGCGCCACCGTGACGGTACCAGCTTCCAGGTGATATTGCCAGTTTCACATCAGGCGATTTTACCGATTTTTGATTAGGAGGAAAATGAGCCAGCAATCTAAAAAATTATCATCCAAAATTGCACAATCAAAGACCCCGTTACTGGAAACTATGCAGCCTAAGACCTCGCGCTCAATTTTTATTATCGAAGACGACCCAGACTTTGCGGAAATTTATCAAAAACATCTAAAGCGCAACTTTCCAGAAATTCCGCTGCAGATTTTCTATAATGCGATCGAGGCTAATGCAGCTTTTTCGGAACTTAGCGAGGAAGAACTGCCGTCTTTAATTATCTTGGATGTTTTGCTTACTGGCCCAGATGGTTTTACCTTACTAAATGAGCTACTTTCTTATCCAGAAACTAGTCAAATCCCGGTACTTTTAATTTCATCGTTAAATCTCGGTCAAATGTCCCTACACGCTTATAATGTCCGTGCGATTCTGAATAAGGAAACTTTTACGCCAGCGGATTTTGTGATAAAAATTAAAAATATTCTATCTCCAGTCACAAAAACCTCATCAGATAATCATCTAGAAACTACCGAAGTTTCCAATGAAGAATCTATTCCAGATCGCACCCCTCAAACCCAGGAGGGGAATCATGCCTGATCTGCGTACTGAGGCGATTGTGCTCTCGCGCGTCAAATATCAAGAGTCCGATCGCATTCTCACACTGCTCACTCCCGAAGGTCGCTTTTCGGCTATCGCACGTGGGGTCCGCAAAGAACGCTCTAAATTAGCTGGCAGTATCGAGCCTTTTACGGTTTCTGACGTGGTCTTGCATTTTAAATCGCAAAACACCGATTCGGGCAGCCTCGCAATTCTGACTTCTGCCACTATGTTGAAGTTTTATCAAAATATCATCACCGATCTCGATACCCTGACTATCGCTTCCAATTTTCTTAAAGTAATTAATCGCCTAACCAACGACGCCGATTCCAAGGAATATTTTCAGCTTCTAAAAAATGCCCTTTCGGCGCTAAATACGGCAGAAAAATATCAAATTCCGCTCGTTGAGACACATTTTTATCTTAATTTAGCTTTTATTTCTGGTGAAATGATCAATCTCGCTACTGATTCTAATGGTGACCGCCTCACGCTCGACGGTTCTTATAGTTGGCATAGTTTTGACCGCTGCTTTGTGCTCGCGATGGATGGTGCCGGAGAATTTAACGCTAACACTATTAAGATTCTGCGTCTTATGACGTCCATGCCGGTCGCCACTATTTTAAAAATTAAAGACATTCACACTCACCTCGATGCACTGAATATTATTTTGCGCACCCTGCGTGAAATGTTCTAAAATTTTCAATTTTTAAAAACTCAAACTTTTTATGGTAAAATAAGGCAAATGCAAAAGATATTTTCGCAGTTAATGCATTTTCTTAAAAGGAGGCAGGGGATTATCTGTAATTTCGCATTAATTTTAACTTTTAGTTTTGTTTCCTTAAATATTTTATCCAATAATGTTTTTGCTGTTTATATCCCAACCCTCTCAGCTTCAATCGATCAATCCGAGCTTACGGTAAACGGAAATCAAATAATAAATTCAACAAGTAAGAGTACAAATTTAACTCTAAATCTTAAAGTTAATACAAATAATAAAACTGGCTACACTACCACTATTAGTTCAGAAACAGAAAATACCGCACTTATAAATATGAATCCGGGTGGAACAGATAAAATTAGTTCTATTTCCGATATCACCTCACTGAATGGTTTTTCAGCCAATACTTGGGGTTATAAGCTTAGTAATGATGTAAACTATAATCCAATCCCCGCGCTTTCTAGTCCAGCGAATCTTATCCAAACAACCGCTAAGACCAATGGTGATGAGGTTAATAATATAGATTTGGGGATAAAATTAGGTAATAATCTCGAATCCGGAAATTATAAAAATAAGCTCATTTTTTCTGTAGTAACAAATTATTACGAGCCTAAAGCTATCTTGACTACTGGATCTAACTTTCAATCTAAAATTACCCCTGAATATGCAACGAGATTTAATAAGCTATTCGATTCGCTCCCGTTAGAAGTGCGTGATCAGATAAGGGGGCATGAAAAAAATTTAGAATATATTTTGTATATAGTAGCTGATTATATGAAGAGTCATCCAGATTGGACTCCGCCTCAAAATACTATAACTGCCGTCCTCAGTGTGGATATTTTGGGATTACGAAAAAAGATAAAGAGCATTAAGCGCAGCGCAACTCCACCTGCTTTGGGTATAAATACACATCGAATGGAGGATGAGTCTTCTGATCTACCTATATATTTTTGGGTCGATGAGGCATCGGAATCCTTAAAATTTTATACTGAATCAGAAAAAATTTACCTAAATCGAGACTCTAATAGTATTTTCTCCGAATTTAATGTGCAGAATGGATTTGATTTAAATTATTTTGATACTAGTATGGTGGAAAATATGGGTTCGATGTTCTATGAAACTACTAGAAGTATGGAATCGATTGATTTGTCTAATTTTGATACTAGAAACGTCGTCGATATGTCTAATATGTTTTCTTATGATACTCTTCATAACGATAATCCAGGCAAAGCTCCAAAGTTTAAAAATCTTGACTTAAGCATGTTTAATACTGAAAAACTCGAAAATGCTAGTTATATGTTTTATGGTCTCTCTAATCTTGAACACCTAAAGTTTTCAAACTCTAATACCCCTAATCTTAAAAATATGGATTATATGTTTTGTGATCTGATAAGCTTGAAGGAATTAGATATCTCTAATCTTAAAACTAGTAATGTAAAGTCAATGAAAAGGACTTTTGCTTATGCTGCTGGTTTAAATAGTGTTGATTTTTCTAAAATGGACACCTCGAAAGTTGAAATATTTGAAAAAACTTTTTTTGCCTCTACGATTAATAATAGTATATCTACGTTAAATACTTCCTCTGCTAAAGTGATGGATCAAATGTTTCACGCGACCAGTAGCTTAGAAGACATAGATTTATCAGGCTTTGATGTGTCAAAGGCAAAATCCTTGGATGATATGTTTAGTCAGTCGAAATTTAAATCACTAAATATTAGTAATTGGAATGCAGTATCTGCTTTGAGCATGAACGATATGTTTAAAGAAGCCAAAATTCCAAATGGAATAAATTTTGGAAGTTACTTTAACACTTCAAATGTTACCAGTGCAAAAGACATGTTTAATGAAGCAACCATTGATGAATTAAATTTGTCACCCATGGATGTTGGGAAAGTTGAAAGCTTCCACTCTGCTTTTTATAAATCAAGAATTAAAAGATTAGACTTAAGTGGATGGAATACGTCATCTGCCACTGATATGGCCTTTATGTTTAGTAATATGGATGAGCTTACTGAATTAAAACTAGGCTCAGGTTTTAATACATCTAACGTCACTGATATGTCATGCATGTTTGAACGTATTGGGAAAAAATTAGAAGAACTAGATTTATCTCTGGCTAATTTTGATACTAGGAAAGTTAAAAATATCAATTATATATTCACATATTATTCTTTTGATACTTCTAAGCTAAGAAAAATTTACGTCAAACAGGATTTTGATCTATCTAGCGTCACAACTGTAGATACTGGTAGTCTATTCTATAATCAAAAAACACTTCGTGGTGGTAATGGTTCATTTAAGCCAGATCCTTCCGATGCTGATCTTACTTGGCTTCGTATCGACCGTCCAGGCGCTCCAGGTTATTTTACTCAGAAATAGAATATTTTAAATATCCCGTATAAGAAAATAAAGTCTCTGACTTTTTGATTCATTTAGGACTCCAGAGACTCGGAAGTCCAGAGGTCACCGCTCTAATTTTGTGGTATAATAAAGAAAAACTAACCAGGAGTGTTTATGACAAAATTAGAAGATATTGTCAGCTTATGTAAACGTAGAGGATTTATTTTCCAAGGCTCCGATGTCTACGGCGGTATGGCTGGTACCTGGGATTTTGGCCCGCTCGGCGTTAGTTTGAAGAAAAAATTGAAGGATCTTTGGTGGCAATATTGGGTGGAAAATCGTAATGATATGTACGGTGTCGATGCTGCTATTATCATGAATCCACGCACCTGGGTTGCCTCTGGCCACGCCGCCACTTTTTCGGATCCTTTGGTTGAATGTAAATCTTGCCATGGTCGTTTTCGTGCTGATAAATTAGCTAAAACCGCCGAAGGTCACGATTTGTCTACTGAAATTACCGGCGAAGAGCTTATTAAAGCCGGTATTAAATGCCCTACTTGTGGCAAAATCGAATGGGGTGAAGTCAAACCATTTAATATGATGTTCCAAACTCACGTTGGTGCCGTAGCCGACAATAGTTCCATCGCTTATCTTCGTCCAGAGACCGCCCAAGGTATCTTCACGAATTACAAGAACGTAGTCGACACGATTTATCCAGATATGCCATTCGGTTTAGCTCAGCAAGGTAAGGCTTTTCGTAATGAAATTTCTCCACGCGACTTTATTTTCCGCTGCCGCGAGCTCGAACAGATGGAAATTGAATATTTCGTTAATCCTAAAGATTGGGAACGTGTCTTTGATGAACTTCTCGCCGATGTGCATGACTTCCTGGAGAATGTCGTTAATCTTCCAGCTGATAAGATTCATGAATACGACGTCCCGGCTGCTGATCGTGCACATTATTCTAAGCGCACTATCGACCTTGAATTTGACTATCCAATCGGTTGCGAAGAATTGATGGGTATTGCCTATCGTACCGACTTCGACCTTGGTAATATCGAGCGTGAGTCGAAGAAGAGTATGGTTTACCGTGACAAGCGTACCGGTGAAACTTTTGTGCCTCACGTCATCGAGCCATCTTTCGGTGTCGAGCGTTTGATTATGGCTGTACTTTCGAGTGCTTATCATGAGGATGAAACTAATGGTGAAAAGCGCATCGTCTTGCAACTTCCAGAACATCTTGCGCCATACCGTTTCTGCGTTTCACCACTTCTTAAAAACAAGCCAGAATTAGTCGAAAAAGCCAAGGCAGTCTATGCTGAACTTCGCGAAAAATATGGCAATGTCACTTGGGATGATTCCGGTAACATTGGTAAGCGTTATCATAAGCAAGATGAAATCGGTACGCCAAAATGTGTGGTTATCGATTTTGATACCCTTGAAGATGATACCGTGACGGTTCGTGATCGCGACACTATGGCTCAAACTCGTGTTAAAGTCGCCGAACTCTAAATCCAGCAATATCTCGAAAATAGACCGAGAAAACTGAGTTTAAACAAAAAAGAGACCAAAGCTTCGGTCTCTTTTTATTCAAGTTCGCTAAATTCCGGACGAATTTTAGCTTCGAATAACACAATCGGCACCTTCGGTGGCGGTGTGAAATCTGTTGGTTTCAGTGGGTAGCGAATTTTTGTCGTGTAATATTTATTCAAAATATACCCCAATTGATTCGTGTAATGCCGGTCAGAGAGGATTAATTTCAAAGCTAATTGTTTTTGTAATATCAAGTAAATGGCTCTTGGCGGATTTTTTAAGCCTTTTTCGATAATTTGTCCGTTTTGATTCTCGAGGTTTAGAAGTTTATAAAAAACTTCCGCCGACAGGGAAAAAGGCGGATTAGAAAAGACCTTATAATTTGTGAAATCGAAATTCACTTCTCGAAAATCTCTCTGCACTAACTTCACGTTCTCGAGATTTTGTTGCTTCAGATTATTTTGTAATTTCTTGAAAGTCTCCGGATCCTTTTCGATAGCTAAAACCTCGCCACATTTTTTCGCTAGTGCCGCGGTAATCACGCCACTTCCTGCCCCAATTTCCACCACCGTGTCACGGCGCTTCAGATTACTGTGGCCGATTAACATTAGAGCTAATCGAACATTTTTCAAAAAATGCTGGTCAAGCAAGTGGTTACGACTAGGCATTCTTACCTCCTAGAATTTGACGTGCCTTCTTCAAAATTTCGTTTTCCGCGAAATAATTCTTCACTAGGGAGTTGCCGAAAAGAAGCCAAACTTCGTTAATTTTCTGGCGACGCTCTTTTGGCAGTTCTCGGTAGTTCTTCATGAGTTTTGGCGCATATTTTTGCCAATTCCGCATCAAGCTCACCGGCTCTTCTACGTCGGATTTTTCGAAAACTTCAAAAATTCCATCCACAAAAAACCTTAATTCTTCTGGCGAGGCAGAGGCTAGAAAGTCATCCACGGTCTTGTTCAGAGTGTCGCTCAATTTGGTATTTTTGGCGCGACAGAAATGATCATCTTTAATTTCCCAGGTGTAAATATTATGCTGATAGAGATTTTTTGCCTGGCTTTTGACTACCACCACCTTTTCTTTATGAGCTAAAAGTCGCCCAATCACTGAACCTTCTGGAATATAGCTTACGATTTTTGGTAAAACCCTAATCGCGCCAGTATCCTTATTAAGTAGCTCCTCTCTTAGTCCAGGACCATCGTAATTTAAAACCTTCAAAATTCTTTTTTGCAGTCGATCTGGCGCCATAATCGCCGAATAAATCGATAAATTACCACCCTTCGAATGTCCACCCAGGTAAAAATTTTTGTAAAAATAGCGACGCGAAATATTTTTTAAGTATTCTAGTGCCTCTTTTTGAGCTGGAATCTCTGGCAGAAACGACATATTAAAATCTTCTTTCCAGCCAAAAAGCGTCCCGTCTGTACCAAAAAATGAAACATACATGGCGAAGAAATTAATCTGAATCGTCACTGCCGAAAACTGTTTTTCCAGCTGTTTATTATTTTTTCGCACAAAAAATCCCACTTTTAAATTCTGAAAGCGTGAACTTTGCCCCAGTAGTTGAATAAACTTCTCGTCCTCCGGCCAAGCAAAATCCGAAGTTGATAGACCCCTCATTGCGTCGGCGATTTCTGAGATTTTAAAATTTCGTTTAGTTAAATCAAGCTGTCTTTTAATTTTATGAAATGGCAAATAAGAAATCCGCGCAAAAGCTAGCTCGTCCAGCTCGGTAATCTCAGTAGTTTTTGAGATTCGTTTTTGATTTTCCTTGAGGTAGTCTAGAATATTATTTACATTCATAATCATTATATTAATAC
>CAUQEK010000020.1:0-14599 GCA_963517385.1 uncultured Candidatus Saccharibacteria bacterium
GAATAGGCTTAAAAACTCCTTATGAAGTGTTGCAAAGGTGCTGAACCTTATACGAAAAGGTATGGACAAATAATATGAGTTATGTTATTATAATGCCAGCGCTAGACGAGCTCTTTCATAAACAGGAATGGGAACTTAACCAAGTTAGGGACGCCTCGCAAGCTGAACTAACCAAATACTTGATTTAGCGTCAAATCACCACACACTTTTGGAGAAGAAGTACACTGACACTTTGACCTGAAAGATGGATCGAAACACTAGTAGGCGGAAGCCTGTGTGAACTCACAGATTTTCGTTGAGAGATTAAGTAGATCTACTCTAGATGGCACGTCGTTGGTCAAGTGTCTTTGAGCTACGTAGCGTGTAACTTTTGGCATATGATGTCATCCTCAAATTTGAGGCAACCATGTAAGAACATTGAAACGAATATTGTTACCTGTTCCCATTCCCTGTTTCCCTTTTCATTTGCCGTACGAGAAGTATGGTAAATTATCACCGGACTCGATGCTTTCTTTGATTGTGGTCGAGCCGCCCCGACATTGTCGGGGCATTTTTATTGGCGAGAAATAACGCTTGAGGATGAAAAAATAACAGGGGTGTGATAGAATGAGGCTAGAAAGTTAGCTTTGGTTAAAGTACATTGAAAAATTAGTGCTTAGATTTATCTCATTGGGGGGTGAAAAAATGAAAGATAATGATAAGAATAAGAGAAAAGAATTAGCGGCGAAACAGAAGTTCCATGAAGATATGATGCTTGGTTCGAAATTTATTCAGGACTGGTATCTATTCCCGACAGTTCCAGCGGATGGGGTGGAGTATGCATATGATGAATTTTTAAGGAGTTTGACTTTGTTTTTACATAGAAGGACCATGGCTTTAGAAATTCAGGATTTAGGAATTTCCCTATTTGGCGCATCGCGTTACCCCTGTTTTGATAATATCTTAGAACTTGGGCAGCCGGGTTTTTACGGAGTGATTGATAATGTGGCGCGAATTGAGAAGCTCACTATGGAAGAAAACAAAGCTTTTGTGGGTAAAATGCGGAAACAGCATCCTATCTACAAAGTAAAAAAATTGGAGCTGATTTATAAAATCGCGGCAGCTAGTGGTGAATTTTATGTAGGTTTGAGTACCGCAAATCCTTCATTTGCTCTATTATTAAATAAAAAATTTGAGCAAAATAAGAAAGCCAATTCAGTCTTAGATAACCTTAATTTAAATCGCATGATACTGGAACGAGAAATCTTTTCAGCGATGAACTTCATGGATGACTATGGTGATATGCGGGGATATTATGATGAGGGTGAGGATGATTTTTCCGAGGACGACGAGGATCTCGAGAAGCCAGATGGTGAAGTGAAAGATAAACCAGGTAATTTGGATAGACCCAATATTGACGGTCAGAAGCCGACGACATTGGAGATGGACGGCTCGAAAAAGAAAGATATTAGTTCAGATGACTCTAAGAAAAACGATAAGCCAAAAGGTAAACCAAAAGGTGGGCCTAAGGATGGTAAAAGTAAAAAGCGAAAAAAGAAACCATAATCTAAGTATTAATGAGAATCCCAGCTTCAACGGCTGGGATTTTTTCATTAAATGTGGTATAATATAAAGGTTAAGTTTTAAAGTACATTTATTTTTTAGTCGATGACACACGACAGAAAGGTGGGGATATATGTCGAAAAGACGCGAACGTGAAAAGGCTCAAGAACTTCGTGCTGCAGCAAATTTGCGAATTCGCCGGGATTATTCCCTGGTGAGTCGGTGGAGTTTCGAGTTTATGGAATCTCATACGGCGATAGATCAGTTTGCTTTGCTTCGGATGTTTAGTGCATTTTATTATGGGCATCTGCCGAAATTTGATTTCGAGGAAGGCATTCGCTTATGCGGAATAGATTCCGATGATGCACGGAGACCGAGTGAAATCTTAAATATTCAGTCGATTGAGAAGCTTGATTTACCGCTTATGAGTAAAGAGGAGCTGCTGAATATTTTCCGGCCAGAAAACTGGAAGGAGATGCAAGAAACTATCGGTGATAGTGAGATTTATCTGGTAACCTCGAAAATGGATAAATATTATCTGATTTCGACGGACGCCAAGCCGATTTTTAAAGATCGCTTGGAGCAAATTCATCAGGGCGCCACACTCGCCACATTGGACGAGTAAATATATATACTGGCGTAAACGTTGTGGGTGTAGAGTAGCTTGGGTAGGTGACCCGTCTGGTGCTAGGTAGAGCGACCGGGGTGACCCGTATCTAGTGTCAGCGAGTCATCGTCTAAGTTTTCTACGAAGAGTTCCTAAAGGATGAGGGGCTCTTTTTTTATTCTAAATTTGACACTAAAAAGCCCCTAGATAGGGGCTAGATTTTAGTTAGATAAGGTTGGATTTTTTTGAGCGCGGCCTTCAGATGACGATCAGTCTGAGTGAGAAGCAAACCTTCATGGACTGCAGTTTCACGTAGATTATGAATGTTATCACCCTGCAAGCCGAAGCTGAAATTAACGATGCGATATTCTCGCTTGGTCAGCTCACGCTGTAAAACCCGCTGAATGTTTTCGAGGTGCTTGAGTTCTTTCTGGCTCCTCTCGAGGTCGATACAAATATCTTCCTCATAGAGCTGATTCCAGTCGTGGACGGTGAGAATTTTGGCGCGATCAGTGAGCTGATAATTATGAGCCTTTTTGGTGATTTTGGGGTCACGATATTCCAAAATCAAAGGTTCATAGTCGTCGCCGTAAACCGTGCGATAGAGATAATACATGCCGATGATTCTGGAATCGATGTTCCGGCAAATCAAATGATTGTATTCAAAAATTTCCATACAAACCTTGAGCGAATGTGGAATGCTGCGAATAACTCCTGGATGATACTGCTCCATATAATATAGGTAGCGGCAATCCCAGATCAAATGCTCTACGGTTTCATAATTACGTTCGACATAATTTTTAACATTACCATCGACGAGATGAGAATAACCGAGCTGACTTAAACTGTCGACTTTCCAAGCTTTACCAACTTCATTTTTCATTGTCCCCTCCTAAAAAAATGTGATTTGAACTAAAGGTACGATACGGCAAAACCGATAGTATAATTATAAACTAAATAATGAGTTTGTCAATGTTTTAGATTGACAAAATAGGTTAAATATTATAGAATAACAGAGTAGTCAGTCGTAACTGAATAGGTTCTTTAATTTTCTAAGACGTTACGATTTTTTCTGTTTTATGGAGGTGGAAAGATGCGAAATGAGGGGTTAAGTAGTGTAATGCCGTTTACAAATCGGGGACTAGTGGACAAGGTGATTCGCGATGAGGCGATTGTCTATGATGTTTGGCGCTTGACGGTGCCAGTTGGTGAAGGCAGAGATGAGCGGCTAGAGAAAGCCGTCAATACGATGGGGGACTTAAAATTTCATAAGTCGGAAACAGTAATCTTCCAGCCAGGGGTAATGTTGCAGGGATATCCCCTAAAGAATCTAGAGGATAGCAAAGATAAAATCTTGGGTAAGCCCTGTATTATACTGGAATTAGATCTCTTGATGCGAATTGATATTTCGGAAAATGCCAAGAAGTATATTTTGAATCGTTTCTTCTATAGGGAGACACGAGATCAATATATGCAAGGTAATGTTTACCTGGGATTCACGAAGGAGAGCAGGATGATTTTGCTGTTTGACGGAATGATGCATCCTGAATTTGCAGAGGCCGTGGATGATACGGTTGATATTGACTGGGATGAATTGAAGTAACGCAAATGAAAAAATAAAACCCCTCGTAATGAGGGGTTTATTTTTTGGAACCAGGTTTTCAGACGGGTTTTCAGATTAAATCGTGTAAATAATTTTACTGAGTTCAATTTTCTTCAGGATTTTCTTTTCCTGTTTTTTAGCCTCTGGAATGGTGAGTTTAAATTCAGCAGCGGTTTGCGCTAGGGTGTGAGTCCGGTGTTTATTGAAGCCGAAACGGTAATCAAAATACTTCATTTCAGCCGCGGACAGATAGGTGCGAAGATTGGAGCGGAAAGTTTTGAGGGATTTTTTATAAAGAAGCACGTCATTTTCGTAAATTTTATTCCATTCCAGACAGCTTTGATCGTCTGGGCGGTTCGTTAAACGAAAACGATTGGATTTCTTACAAAATTCCGGTAAAAAACATTCCAGAATGACCGGTTCGCACTTATTGCCGAGTAACACACGTTTAAGATATTTAAGACCGAAGGAATCGGCGACAAAATCTGTACGAATATAACCGGCAGTGTTCAAAGCGCTGATGATTTCCGTGAAAACTTTCGGGCGATAGGCTTTGAGGGTTTCCGGATGATATTGCATCATATAGTACAGAAAACGTACGTGCCAAACCAATTGATCCATGGAAAAATAATTTTTCTCCACGTAGCGTTCGGCGCGCTTGCTAAGCCCGAGTCCGGAAACGGATTTTAGCGTAGACGCAGGTTTACATTTAGGTTTCTTCATAGGCATGACCTCCATGGGTGAATCTCGGATGAGATTAGATGAAGTGACGATCGATGTTCGGATACTGAAGTCTAGTCGGTAAATAATAATCTCGGATGAGACTGAGTTTATTAAATTTAGCCATATCCAGTAGCATATTGGACATATCATCACTGTAGTGATCGGCATAAAAATAATATTTATGCTGGTTTGTCGTGGTGGCACAAATTAATTCGTGTTCGGCACCAAGGCAATAATCTTTGGCTACGCGCGCAAAATGTGTGATGAGGCTAGTGAAAATTTCTTCACCATCCTTGAATCTAGGGTCGCCATAAATCAGACCACTCAGGAGACATTTGCCGGAAATAGTTATTTCATGATCTTTAAGATGATGATAAAACCGGCTAAAGTCGATCATGACCTCCTGGCGATTAGGGTAACCATCCTTTTCTTCGAAAAAGAGTTGCCAATCTTTCAAAATAGCGATATTTTTGGCATGCGTATCGTGATGAATCAGGGGTAGTTTCATAATATCCTCCTCACAAGAAATGCACCTTAAAACATGGTAGGCAGGGTTCCAAAATTTTAAGGTGCGAGTAAAAACTACCTTTATATTATACAATGTGGTAGCTTTTATGTCAATGAATAACAGGGGTGGAAGTGTTGATTTTTGGACGGACCTGGTCATAAATAGTGTTCGGTTTTCTTCTATTGACATACTTTTATTTTTATGTCAAAATATAGATATTGGTTCAATAGTGAATCATGCTGGTTGTCCCGATGGGGATAGTTCTTTGAAAGGAGAGATATCGGTATGGGTATCAACGAAAATGGCAATGAACACAAAAGTTTGTCGGTCGACGAAAACATCGAGGAGCGGGTCTATCGGATTAAAGATGGGCCATATCTGTCGGAGCTTTTAGAGGGGTTTAAGTTAGCTCATGATGAAGAATTACGACCGCGCATTGAATTTCAGGTGGAAAATGGAAAATTCCAGGCGAATAAATGTTATGCGCAGGGAGAAGAGCTTCTTTTGGTGAAGGATTTTCAGATTCTAGAATTGAAATATTCGGATTTTTCTTATGATTATGTGAAAGTGATCGGAAAATGCTTGGCTGACCTATCTGGTGCTTGTGAGGAAAAAGCGGTTTATGCGAAACATAGATTTGAAGCAAATTATGACCCTGAAAGGCGCACGGGGAGTATTAGTTTTAAGAAGTACGGCCTGATGCGGCCGCAGCAAAACCGAAATTAATCGTGAGTATAAAAAATGAATAACTTTGTTCTAATACCTTTTCAATCTTTCGACTGCTTAGAGATTAAGCAGTCTTTTTTATGTGAAAAATAAAGATTTCTTACATGGATGGTTTTTATAAAAATAAGTAATATGCTCTATGGTGGGAAATTTTAATAACAGAAAACCCCGCAACGAAAGTAGGATTTTTAAACAAGAGAAAACCCCGCGACGAGGCGGGGTTTCTGAAGATTTAGATGACATCGAAGAGTTCGCAATCTTTGATATAGAAATAGGCTTTCTTCATCAGACCACGGACTTTGCTAATCTTGCGATTAAGCTTCAACGCGGTCTCAGCGGTGGGATGACACTTACCATCCTCGAGTGAATACCGAAAACAAATAATCTGGTAAGTCAACTCGTCAGGCAAAACATCTCTTAGAATCTGCCGAATTTCCTCACGCTGTTTTTCGGTGAGCGGAGTGAAATTTTCATACCTTTGATTACCATAAGTGTAGTCAGATTGATCAGAACTTCCCTGTTCTGGATTAATCTCACAAAAATCTTCGAGATCGGCGGCACAATTCCAAGCTTGATATTGCTCGGGCTTAGCCAGTCTGCGAAGCCGATTGAGGATAAAATCCTCGGGCTTGATGTCGTGTCGAATGTAACCGGCACGGTCAAAAGCGACCAAGGCGTCCCAAAGCGGTTTTTCGAGATAACTAGCGTTTTTGGGTTGATGTTCCCTGAGGTAGGCTTCATGCCGAACTTTCCAGAGTAATTCATCCGTGGTGCCAAATTTGTGGCTGAGGTAGCTCTCAGTGTGCTTACTGAGACCTAAGTTACAGATGTGGTCAAGCAGGCTGGCAGATTTAACTGTTGTCTTCTCTACGATGTTAGTTTCATGTTTCATATCTTTACCCTCCTAAAAATAGAAAAATGAAAGACCTTAAACTTTAAATCTTCTTTTAAGGTGCTCACTTTTCAGTGTGGTGAAACGTCCTTCATACGAAGAATCGCCAATTAAGTCGGAATGACTTAATCTATGTATTTTAACATAAAAGGTTTGAAAAGTCAATGAAGATAACATCTTAGAAAATGGTTATGTCAAAAGAAAATAGGTGTGGTTTAGTTAGCGTTTTTTAAGAAAAAGAAAAGCCCCCGACTTTGGGAGCTTTCTGAATTAATGTGGGATGTAGAAATCGGCATAACCGAGGCCTTGCATGGCCTGGATGATTTCCTGGATGGAAACTTTGCCGAGGTTACGAATTCTAGCCCAACCAATTGAGTCGAGGTCTAAAACATCTTGAATAGTATTGATATTACGATTTCTGAGGCAGTGATAAGGCCTGGCTTTGAGATTTAAGATATCGATACTGGCGTGGCCTGGATCATTCTTAATCAGATACTTAGAAGCCATGATAGCTGGTTCGCTAGTATCTCGACTGAGTTTTTGAAGCTCGATTAAGATACGGTCACGCGTCTTAATCTCCTCTGTTTGCTGAAGCTTTTTCAGGGCTAGCTTAAGCGCAGCTTCCTGACGGCAGGCGGCGGAAGCGGAAATCGCTTGATGCGCCTCGACGAGGTTACTAAATTTCATAAAATCGTCCTTATCCTGATGAATAAATCGTTTGTTGTCGCGTTTCGTAATGTGTTCGGTCATAGTTCCCCTCCTATGTGTGAAATGTGCGATGTTGTATGAAATAATACAATAATTATATTATAATATATTTTATAATTTATGTCAAAGAAAAAGCCCCGGCAACTGCCGGAGCTTTGTGATTAGAGAATTGTTACAAGAGTTAACTTTCTTGCTCCATTGAGAACTGTTCGATGAAGCTCTTGGCGAGATAATATTCCTCACCAGTGTATTTTGAGGCATCACCGAATTCGAGGAGCTTTTTTCGATCAATTAGTTTACTTCCGAAACTACTGATGGCAGCTAGGGTGAACCAATCGATAGGATTGTCATACTGTAGTCTCGCATATAGAGCGCTTTTAGCAAGATCTTCAATGTCACCTTTGGCCGGTAAGAAGTTATATCTGATAAACTGATGAAAATTCATGCCACGACGGTCAAATTCATACATGATGTATTGAATGTCGATGTAGTGAATAAAATCCTTCACTGATACGGTTTCTGGTAGGCGAGATAGGGTGTCATCCTTATCAATTCCGAGGTAGTCATCGTGATTAAGGGCAACCCAAGCTTCAATATAGTCACTATAATCAATGCCAATATCTAGCCAATTATTGATGCTATCGTCAAATACTATGTCATTAATAAGGTTAGCAAAGGACGGAAGCTTAGATCTGTTGAGCAATTTTACTGGCACAGCGCCGTTTATAAAATTGTGAATTTGCTCAATAGTGATGCCATGACGATGGAAGAATTCAAGAATCTTAAAAAGATTATCAGGGCTATTTATGCAGCTCAGTATGTAATTTTTAGACAATTCGAACATTGTCTGAGCGGAAACGCCGTTGATAATTAGGTCATTGATTTGGTCGAGCGACTGAATTTTAGGTTGACTGCGCCGAACTAGTTTATCCATGTCAACATTTAAGGCGTGAAGTCGATGTAAAACTTCAGAATCTACCTCTGCGGTGATGAAATCGGCAATTCGATTAACGTTAAGTTTTAAGTCGGCCGCTTGGATTTCCCCGAATTGATTAATAATATCTATGGGGTTCATAACCTCCAAAATTTCCGCTAGATTAATTCCGGCAGCATACATTTTTCGCCAATGTTTGGCAAGAAAGTTTTGAGCGGATGCGATTTTTTTCTCGTCTTCTGAAGTATTAATCGTGCGCTCTAATGCTTGAAAGAGATTATGCCAGAACTTCTGACTGAATTTTTCACGAGCGATGACAGCAGTGTCTTTTAAGATGTGTAATTTATTAATGATATTCATGTACCCCCTCCTTTTTGAACTAATCATTGAATAGTAAACCCACATATTGGTACTTGTGGGATGGTTGCTTTTTGAAGATATTGTAATCAAAATCACTAACATTCAGCAGCTCAAAACGATGTTTCTGCTTGGCGTTAGGATATTTGACCGGATCCAATTCCTCAAAAAATTCGTCGTACGGACGAGTATAGAGTTGAAGGTCACCATAAAGTGCCAAATAAACTACAACCCTTTCTCCACTATTCTTCGCGATGGCGGTATCGATGAGGAGATAGGATTCTCCCTCGAAATGATGATAGATACCACGCGTTTTGTACCTTGGATTATGGACAAATTCTTTTTCTTCCATAACAATTCCCCTTTCTGTAAAAGAGCTCGCAAAAATTTGCGCGAGCTAAACATGAGTTTAACGGCTATATTATGGCAGAGTATCTGTGGTTTGTCAAGGTTTTGCACTTGCGAGATTTGGCAGGCGATGTAGTTTACATTGACACATTAGCATAAGTATGTTAAAATATGTTGATTAGCTTTATCGCTAAGTGGTTAACCTCGTAACGTATGCCGAGGTGGTTCTTTTACAGGAGGTGTTGTATGCACAGTGAAGTAAGAAACGGTGATTCATTGGCTTTTGAAGTAATGAATGGACCAAGTAGGGATCGCATTCATATTGCAAATATGTATGCTTTTGATCAGAATATGTCGATTGATCTGGAATTTAAGGTAGTTTTCGCAAAACGGGAAAATCCGGCTGGTGGAACGACTCGCGAATTTATGGCACTGAAAAATGTGCAGATTCTCGGGGTAGTCCATACCGATCGAACGGGGTATGATTTTAATATCCAAGGAACTTGCGATGCGGATGTGAAATCCCCGATGAATAAGTGTAATACTTATCGAAATTTTCGTTTTTCGATGGATTACAACTCAAAGCTTCGGACCGGAACACTACGATTAAAGCCAATGAGGTTTTAAGATCTATTTTGGGTTTTAGGTAATGCATGTAAGTAACATTTGAGAAATTTGTAGCTTTTAGTATTATGAGATTTAATCTTAGGAAGGTGGGGAGATGATTAAAAATTACTTATCGCACGTCTGCCGAATTTTGGATGACAATGATGAAATGCTTACGGCGTATCAGCCAGAGGAGGGGGTGATTGAAATTGAGTTAAAAAGCGTACTACGTGAGCATATCGGCGTGGTACCGATTTTTCAAATAGCGTTCTCGCAAATAGTTGGTCTGCCAAGTTATGAGGAGGGGGTATTCTACATCGTAAAACCAACTGTGGTACGTGCGGCCAAGGATCTCGGTCGAACGATTGACGATCTATATTCACCAGTGTTCCCAGTTACGGATGACGAGGGAGCGCTGATTGGTTTTAGGGGGCTAGCTTCTGCACGTGACTTATAAGACATTCACCTCCGGGCTCGGATTTATCCGGGCTTTTTTTAATGAAAAAATCCCCGGCGAACCGAGGATTTTGAGCGATGAAAGAAGAATGAAGACGAATTTTCTAGAAGTTTGATGTAAAAACTAGATGTAGGATTCGGAAAATTAGACTTCGGAAATTTTAACTTCTTTTTGATTGAGGACTTTACTGTATTTGATGCGTTTATTTTTCGATAAATCGCATCGTTTAAAGAGTTCTACGAGCTTTTTCCGATTAATATTGGTGGCACCATATTTAAGCAAGGCAACGCCAATTTTAAGTTTATCCTCTGTTGGACAAAATAGGTTATCATGTTCAAATTTTTCAGCCAGTAGATCGATTTGACCACCAGATACTAGGTAATTCTCGGTAAGGAATTTCTCAAAATCGCAACCATATCTAGTGGCAATGTAAACTTGCTGAATATTAAGTAACTCAAGAAACTGATTGATAGTGATTGTGGGTGGTAACTTTTTGAGATTAGGCTCTATTGATATGAAATTGTGGAAGTTCATATTAACCCAAATTGGTCGATAATCGTCAAGATTGATGCCGAAGATGGTCCAATCGAGTGGGTCAGCGGCCATAATACTCTCGTGTATTTTTGGATTGCAGTGGTCTTTAATCCAGGCAGCAATGAGACCGAGTGAAAGATTCTGCTGATAGAAAAAATAGAGTAGACAGTAAACATTAGCAGGTTTTGGAGATTCCTTGACGAGGAGCTGGTTGGCCATCACGAAAATCGTCGTGAGGTTGACTCCGAGGACGCGCATTTCGGCGCATTGAACTTCGAGATCATGCTTAGTTTCGATCTTGTAGCAGTTCATGGCGATAGTGTCGATATCGACACCGCGTTGCTGAAATTTTTTGAGGTTTCTCAGGATAAAATCACGGCCTTTGATTTGAATTAACTGGTACATTAATTCATAAGAATCGACATGGACCTTAGAGGCTTTGACTTTGTCGTAGTGACGCCAGATGTAGCTGGGACTAAGTAACTCCCTAACCTCGCTGGGGTTGGCGCCGGCCGCTAGAAGTTCAGACCAGATGGTTTGTGAAATTCGATAAACTCGGCCGCGCTCCGCTTTGGTGCGGGCAAGTGTCATGGCGGCGTAGAGCGCATCATGTAGATCAAGATATCGCTTGACATAGGCGGGCGTACGACAGACTCTGGGCAGTTCCTCGAAACTAGATTCCGCGATTTGAAACATCATTTGGAATTTTTGACTCATGTTTTCCCCTTTCATTTTGTAAAAGAACGTGTAATAGATACAAAGTTTCCATTTATTATCACATGGGATGCTTGTTTTGTCAAAAATTGGGACTTTGATATGCGGAGATGAGCGAAGTGTGAATATTATCTATATAATGGCGTGATTCATGAAGCATAAGCTTATAGTATAATGGAAGGTATGAATTATAATTTGGCGCCAAATGGTTTGGAAAAAGCGGGAGAGCAGGAGGTAGATGATAATTACCTGAAGTTGATGCAGGCGCTAAAGGGGGTGGAATTCTTGGGGGAGAAAAAGACGAAAGACGAGGTGAATTTTGACCTCGAAGGGATTTTAGATCGCAAGGAAAAATTGACATCAGCTACGGAGAAGGAGCGTAGTAAAGAATATTTGATCCGAGAGAGACACGAGATTATTTGCGACCGTGACCATATCGAAAATCAGCGAGTGGATGTGGTAGAAAATCTGGAAAATCAGACTTTGGAATATCGTTTTAAACTACGTGAGCCTTTGGCGGAAATTTCAGAATTGGGGCAGAAATTACGTACCGAATCACGCGAAAAAGATGGCGTGGCGGAACTTCAAAGTGGCACTTCGGTGAGACTTGGGGAAATTACCTATCGTGATTTGGAAACGAAGCGTGAATTTCGACTCTGTGATGCTTTGGTGTTTGAGAGAAATGGAGTTAAAGTGTCTTTGGCGGATTCGACGGCTCGAGAATTAGGCGACGGGGTGATTTCTAGGAAGCGTAACACTAGTAATTTAGTACGAGCGGCGATTGGTTTGGTGCAAATGGAAGTGCCAAAAGCGATGGATGACATGGCGGCGCAGCAAATAATGGATGAAATTTTTAGGCAGGACCTCGGGGTAGAAGATGCTCTAGATGAAGTTTCGGAAGCGGCGGAGCGCGATTATAAAATAGCGAGATATAAGTGGCAGTATAAACTAGATGAACTTAGTCCGGATCAGATTGGGCGCGCGGAAAAATTGACGCGTAAAGAGGTTTTCCCGGGTTATTCGACCTTTGTGGAGTCTGGGAAACATAATGAGTATTTAGCGAAATATGGTGAGGATGTGCGCGCGGTCCATATGTTGAATTCGATGAGTGTGGACTCGGTTTATCGGGTGTTAACTACGGGCTTGATGAGTACGACCGAGCGGTTCAGCCGGGGAGTGGTAAAAAATGGAATTTCCTCGGTACTGGATATTGATTCTGGGGGTGCGGACAATGTGTTCACTAGGATTATGAATGCGGAGCAGCGCGGTAAAATTCAGAATCATGCGGTGGTATTGAAGCCGGAAATTTTTGACCGTACCGATTGGTATGCTTATAATGTGGACTCTTATGGTTCGACTAATGAAGCGCACTTTGCCGGGAGGTTGGCACCAGAGGAGATTTTTCAGCGCACCATGGGCGATTTAAAACACTATTCGGCAGACAATGAGCAAATGTTTCGTACGGGTATCGGGGTGGATTATATTGAAGCGATAGAGGTGGACGAACTGGACCGTGACGAGTTACTTGAGGGGCTTTATCAAAAGGGGCTTTTTGAGGTAAATGGGCGGCCGATTGAGGAAGTGATCGTGGCGCGGGAATTCGACGAGGATGATGATGACGATTGGGGAGACTTTGGAGACTTTAGCCCTAGTTTTGAAGGGGCGGGTGAGTCGGTGGAGGATTTTCTGGCGGAGAATTTAAGAAAACAGGAACGCATTGAGGCGATTTATAACGGTGAAGTGAAAGAAGTGAGTCTTGGTGAGTTGACGGCGCTCGCGGAATCTTCGGAAGATTTTAATGATACCTTTGTTTCCCTGTCGGAAGCGATTATTGGGCAGGGTGGAGGTGTGAAACTAAAGACGGATCTCGAAACGCATTTAGGTCAGGTGCTAGGGGTGGAAGATTTGGCGGATTTAGCTTCGGGGAAATTGCCAAAAGAATTTGCGCCGAATGACTTAGGAATGTTTTTATTCGCGAAAAATCAATTAGGGGTGGATTTTGGCAAAATGTATATGGAAGCGAGAGGGGTGAGCGTATGAGAAGCTTTAGAAATATTATGAAAAATGGGCGTGAACGCGTGGAAAAATTGCCAGGGGCGGTTTATCTGGTGGAATGCGAGACTGATGAAACGGTGCTGGTGGCGATGCAACTAGAGGTAGTGCGGCGATTTTCTGAGGGGGAGGAATTTATTTCGGTGAAATGGTTTGATACGGTGCGAGAGCGAGTAATGCGTGCGAAGTTGGTTTGGCGTGTGGGTGAATGTCTAGCTTTTGAAAGATTGCCGGACGATGGGGGTGGAAAATATTATTTTACGCCGTTAACGTTGGAAAAATATTATAGCGAAGTGAAAGATTCGTTGGTTTCGGGGGAGGATTTTACAAGTGAAGCGGAAATGATTGAGGCATTCTTAAAGGGTGAGGAAAACTGATATTGGCCGTGAAATTATTTGGGACTTTGAAAAATATTCAAGTCTTTGGCGTTTATAAAAAAATAAACTCCCGAAAAATTCGAGAGTTTAGTGAGAAAACGGTAAGCTAGGCGCCAAATTGCCTATGGCTTGACGTTTTTAATTTAAGCGCCAAGCCGATTGAGGTTAGTGGTTTCAACGCGTGGAATGGAAGTCGATTCTGGCGAAATATCGGTGGTGTCAATTTCGGTTTCAGCGAATTGATCGCAGAGTTTAACCAGATAGCGGCCACGCTTCAGAGTGGTGGCCCATTTTTCCGGAATACTTTTGAGCCCGTATTGAATACCAGCCAGTGAACCAGTGAGCGCTCCGATGGTGTCGGTGTCATCGCCGAGATTAACCGCAGTAAGTACGGCATCTTGGAAGTTATCGGTGGTGAGAAATGACCAAAGTACAGCTTCAAGAGTATCAACCACGTAAGCGCGCGAAGGAATGTAGCCCTTAGGGTAGCAATAAATCTGATTTTTCAGAATTCGACTATATAGGGTAATTTCTTCTTTTTCAAACATGCTGTAATCGTCTAGCTGGGTTTTGCGATAAGCTTCCTTGGGGTCATCGCCGTCGAGCAAGTGGCAAACGAAATTAGTGTAAATCAGACAGCCCAGTACGCTAATTGGATGAGCGTGGGTGAGGGATGAAATGTTTTTCACTAATTCGTAGCGCTTCTCACCGGTGATTTGATTGTTGTGACAAACAAAAGCTACTGGCAAGATGCGCATGAGTGATCCATTACCGTTATTGGCGTAATGGCTCATACCACATTTGACGGGGTGTCCGCCAGCGAGATAATTCTCAATCGCGCGTTTGCAGGTGCCGCCAATATCAAAAGTGAGCTTAGTAGCGGTGAATTCGTCTTGCAAATACCACTTGAC